>NZ_JAGHWR010000060.1:0-40604 GCF_017746155.1 Xanthomonas sp. D-36-1 | reverse complement strand
CGAGCAAAAAACCATCCTCGAATAGCCTGAAAATGATCATGGCCATCGTCAAACCGTTCAAGCTCGACGATGTGCGCGAAGCACTCGCCGGCTGCGGCGTGGCGGGCATCACGGTGACCGAGGTCAAAGGCTTCGGCCGGCAGAAAGGCCACACCGAGCTGTATCGCGGCGCCGAATACGTGGTCGATTTCCTGTCCAAGGTGAAGATCGAAGTGGCGGTGACCGACGACCAGGCCGAGCGCGTGGTCGAGGCGATCGTCGGAGCGGCCGGTACCGGCAAGATCGGCGACGGCAAGGTGTTCGTGTATGACCTGGGCACGGTGGTACGCATCCGTACCGGCGAGCTGGATAGCGACGCGTTATAGGTTCGCAATGCGGCGTTTGTTGCTTGCCAGGTGTGCGGCGGCGGCGAGGGGGCTGATGCCTTGTGCCCGCGCAACGTCGATACCGGAGGCCGTATTGCTGAGCCAGCAATGCAGCCAGCGGTGCTGGACAGGCCTATTGCAATTGCACCGATCGCAGGGAACCGGGCCGCTCAAGCCATGCGGCGTGCGCCGTATGCGCTAAGTGCATTGACGCTGGCGCGCATCACCGCAGCTGATGCGCGGCTGTGCGCCTACGGGCAAGGCCGCTGCCAGGCGCGACGGCGCTACCACCCATCGTCTCATACCATTTCAATACCGCTGCGTATCGCTGCCGCATCTTTCTGAATTGCGGCGCAAAGGTGGACTGATGTCGTCGCATGGCGCTGCATTGGTGACAGGATTGACAATCCTGGCCGCGCTTGTCGCCGTCGCCCGACTTGCCTACCCTAGGGCGTAATACCATTCCAATACCGGAGTTCGAGAATGAAGCGACGCAACAGCAAGCCGGGCGTGCGCCTGCTTTCGGTATTGGGGGCGCTGGGCCTGGCTGCCCCTGCGTTGGCGCAATCGGTCATCGAACCGGTCACTCAGCCGGCGATCTATCCGACCCCGGTATCGATCACGCTGGATGGTGCGACCGTCACCTTGGGCCGCTCGGTGGTGCTGGTGGTCGCCCCTGGCGCGGACAAGGCCACGGTGGCGCTGGTGCGCAGCATTCTCAATGGCGCCGGCGTCACCAAGATTGCGACCGCCACACGCCTGCCTGCCACGCTGGACCGCCCGCACATCGTGCTCGGCACCGGCGATGCGGCAGTGGTGCGCGATGCGCTGACGCGCAGCAAGGCGACGCAGGACACCCACAAGGAAGGCTACACGCTGGCCAGCGTTGCGCGCGATCGCGGCAGCCTGATCACGCTGGCCGGCCACGATGACGATGGCCTGTTCCATGCGGCGCAGACGCTGCGGCAGCTGGTCGAGCGGCCGGCCATCCCGACGCTGACGATCCAGGATTACCCGTCCATGCCGATCCGCGGCACCATCGAAGGCTTCTACGGCGCGCCGTGGTCGATGAGCGATCGCAGCAAGCACATCGATTTCCTCGCCCGCACCAAGGCCAATACCTTCATTTACAGCCCGAAGGACGACCCTTACGCGCGCGATCGCTGGCGCGAGCCGTACCCGAAGGCGACCTTGAAGGCGCTCGGCCAACTGGCCGCCACCGCCAAGCGCAATCATGTCGATTTCGTCTATGCGATTTCGCCCGGCCCCACGGTGTGCTTCTCCGATCCGGCCGATGCCAAGGCCTTGTTGCGCAAGTTCGATGCGTTTCGCGCGCTGGGTGTGCGCAGCTTCTACGTGGCGCTGGACGACATCGAATACACCAAGTGGAACTGCGAGCGCGACAAGACCACCTTCGGCGACTCCGGTGCGCAGGCGGCCGGTATCGCGCAGTCGCATCTGCTCAATCTGGTGCAGGCGGATCTGGTCGCGCGCCACGATGCAGCCTCCGAACTCATCATGGTGCCGACCGAGTACTACGACGCCAAGGAGAGCCCGTACAAGGAAGCGCTGCGCAAGCATCTGGATCCGAAGATCGTGGTGCAGTGGACCGGTACCGACGTGGTGCCGCCGGCCATTTCCATTCCCGATGCGCGCGCGGCCACCAAGGCGTTCGGCCGCAGGACGCTGCTGTGGGACAACTACCCGGTCAACGATTTCGAAACCTCGGCCGGGCGCCTGCTGATGGCGCCGTATGCGCGGCGCGAGGCGGGTCTGTCGGCCGAGTTGTCGGGCATCGTCTCCAACCCGATGAACCAGGAAGTGCCCAGCCGCGTCGCGGTGATGGGTGTGGCCGCGTTCGCCTGGAACGACAAGGGCTACGACGCCCAACGCACCTGGCACGCGGCGGCGCGCGATCTTGCCGGCGGCGATGCGCGTGTCGCTGCGGCCCTGCTGACCTTCTTCGATACCCAGCATCTGGCGCCAACCTTTGGCAGCCAGCCATGGCAGGAACAGGCGCCACGCTTGAAGGCCGTGCTCGATCATGTGCGCGAGGTAATCGCGCTTGGCGATGCGGCAGCGCGCACGCAGGCGATTGCCGAACTGGCACGCACTGCCGACGAAATGGCTGCGGCACCGCAGGTCATCCGCGACGGCGTCGCCGACAAGGGCTTTGCCGAGCAATCGCGCCCCTGGCTGGAGGCAATGGAAGATTGGGGCCAGGCGCTGCAGAAGACCGCAGCCGGGCTGGATGCTGCAGATCGCGGCGACACGCAGGCGTCCGCGTTGTTTGCCGAAGCGGCTGCGCTTGCCGCCTCAGCGGCGGCGATTCCGTCGATTCCCGGCGCCACGCGCTTCGGCGGCCCGGTCAAGATCGCCGACGGCGTGCTGGACCGCTTCATCGCGCAGGCACCGCACTTGATCGCCTATCGCCAGGCCGCAGTGACTGATTCGGCAGCAGCAAAGTGATGGGATAGTGCAGAAACACAACGACGCGCATGGGGAATTGTTCGCGTCGCGGTGCATGCAAACAGGGCAGCGCCATTGCCATCTGCATCGCAGCACGTGGCATGGCACGCTCGAAGGATGTTGGCGCTACAGACCAACCGACGACTCAGCGCAGCAGTTGAGCGTAACGGTATGCTCAGTCGCCGTTAGTCAGCAGCGCGGATCACGCCTTGCCTTTCAAACGTGGATACAGCCGCTTCCAGCCGCTGCGAATTGCATGTATCCAGCGCGGTTCTGCACTGCGTGCCGATTCGTCGGCACTCGGTGCGATGCCAGCAAGGCGATGGCGCATTTTCTGAAAGTTGGCCACGTCGCTACGGCGCAGCTGACGTGCCAGCGTGCCGCGCCGCAGCCAGCGCGGGAATCGCCATGCCGAAGTGAAATCGATCAGCACCGGCACTCCCGCACTGACCACCACATTGGTGCCATGTAGATCGTTATGGGTGATGCCGAACGCATGCAGCCGGCGTAGCGCCTGCTGCAATTGCTGGAAGACCTCCTGGCCCACGACGGTGCTGGCGCTGAGCGTGTCGCCTGGAATGAATTCCATGCCCAGCGCCAGCCCGCCCAGCGTGCCGAGCAGGGCAGGTGCATGCCGCCAGCCCTGCAACTGCCGCAGCATGCTGGCCTCGTGGCGCACCATCAGCCGCGCAATGGGCGCCAGCAATGTGCGGCGATAGCGGCCGTAGTCCTTGACCACCGCCGGTTGCCCGTTCAGATGGGTGCGGTAGACGTCCGGCTCGAGCAGCCGGGTGCCTTGCTTGAGCAGAACGGGAGTGATGAGGTGCAGGCTGGACACGTCCAGCGGCTGGTAATGCATGACAGTTCTCCAGACCTTGGCGGCGCGGAGATATCACGCGTTGCGCAGGTTCACGGTGATCGCGAGGGATCGGTCCGGCCAATTTTAGAACTTATGAGTACTGAAACTATATTTATTTAACAAATGAAATGTTCCGGAGATGGAACGGCTTTTGGAATGAGCCGTTTGGCCAACGTCGCCGCTTGGTCTGATGCTCTGCGCCGGTGAGGGTGCGGCAGCGTGTGCCGGAGCGACCCAAGGCGTATGGAAATGCTGTGCGAGTCCTGGGCGACGGGAGTTGTAGCGGCACGGTTTCCCGGCTCATGCTTAAAGTCACATCCCTTCTTGACAGCCGCTGAGACTCCAGACACTGTGCCGGCTGCGGTCAGGGGCTGCATCACGCGTTGTACGGGCACGTTCTTGCGGACGGCGTCCGCACCGATGTCGCACGACATCCGCTGATCCCGGGACAGCCCCCGAATTCGACAGCAACTGCGCCGCTTCCAGACGCCGTCAGGGGACCCCTGCGTGCGCAAGGATGCGGGAACGATGCAGTTCGACTCATGGGGAATGCGATGAAAAGGACCGCAACACTGCTATTGGCCTGCACGGCATTTGGCGTCACGGCTCAGCCCTCGGCGCAATCGTTGTCGCGCGGCTGGGACAGCTACCGTCAACAGTAAAAGCAGCAGACCGGCACCCAGGGCGCCACCGCGGCTGCAGCGCCATCGTCGCGCCCGGCGCAAGCCGACGTTGGCGGAGCGCCGGCCGCTGTGGGTGGAAGCGGCTCCGGCCAACCTGTTGCGTCCGGCGGATTCACTATAGTGGCCGAGCGGACGTCGGCAGAGGCAACGCCTGTCGCGCCTGCCGACGTACCGGCGCCACCGCGCGAGCAAGAGCAACGCCTCAAAAGCGGCCTGTTCCTTGGTGTGCAGAGCGGCAAAGCCAAGGTGTTTGAAAACGGCAAGCAGGAGATGCACGGCTTCAACGTGGGCTACCGCTGGCGCGCAGGTCCGGTCACATTGATCGGCATCGAAGCCGCAACCGGGAAAGTGGATGGTTCCAAGGATGCGGACGGCTTTGTTGTCATTCCAAACGTGGATTTCGGCAGCGTCGGTGGAACGGCGCGATTCAACTTTGGCGATGCCCCGGTCTTTGCGCTTGTGCGGCTGGGCTATTGGGGCGGTACGGCGAAAGGTGAGGACTACAACGAGCGCGTTTATGGTGCGTATGTGGGCGCCGGTCTCGGTGTGGATATCGGCAAGCACGTCGGCTTGAGCGCGCTTTACACAAATTACGTCTACGCTGATGAGTATTACGACGACTACGAAGACCTTACGATCAATCGTGCGGAAGTGCTGAGTTTCGGAGCCGAAATCCGCTTTTGATGCGGGTCAATGGCAAAGAAGGGCGGGCGGCAGCGCTCGCCCTTCTGCGTCATGCCGCATGCTGCCGCTATGCAGCGGACAGCAAGATCCATTTGAAACTGCACCGCAAACGGTTGTCGGCATTGCACAGCCATCCATACGGCTTGCTGTAGTGTCCTGGTCAACGCAGTGATTAGCCGTTGGCGAGGGCAGATGGACGCATTGGCGCAGTTTTTGACAGACGAACAGGACCCGGTGGCGGTGGGCAAGATCCTGCCCAAGATCACCGAGTTGCTGACCCGCGACGAGCAGGTCGAGTACATCGCCGTGCAGAAGAAGATGGTGATGAACTTCTCGCCGGATGCGGTGGTGCTGACCAACCGCCGCTTCATCGTGGTCTACCCAAAGCTGCTCGGCATGACGTTCCGCGATTTCCCGTGGCGCGAGGTGCTCGATGTGCACATGAGCGAACAGATGCTCGGAGCCACCATCATGTGCCGCACCACGCAGGGCGCCTACGCCTCCATCGACAGCCTGCCCAAGAAACAGGCGCGGCGCGTGTACGCCTATGCGCAGCAGGTGGAAGAATCCGCCTACGAGAAGCGCCAGCAGCTGGAGATCGACAAGCTGCGCGCGGCGGCCGGTGGCGTGGTGGTGCATGCGCCTGGTACGCACGGCGCAGCAGTGCCATCGCAGGCCAGTGCCGTTCCTGCGTCCGAGGATCCGGTGCAGGTATTGAGCAAGCTCAAGCAATTGCTGGATGCGGGGCTGATCACGCAGGACGAGTTCGACGCCAAGAAGACAGAAGTGCTGGCGCGCTTGTAGCGTGCGCAGTACCTCCGCGCATTGGTCGGCTTTCCATACCTCGGCCCATCGATCGCAGCAGTGACGCATCAGCGGCCGCGACCCACCGACGCGTCCATCGCACGGCGGCGCTGTCGGTGGCTCGCCGCGCGCTGGCCTACCACTCGACCAGCGTTACGCAACCACGCCAGGCCTGATCGGTGCGCTACGCACCGGCCCGCGCGTTGTAGGCACGCAGGCCACGTCGTGCAGAAAACCACCAAACCGGTTGCGGATCACCGCCAAGCGGGCGCGGCCGGTCGCTGGGATCCGCCGCGTCCATTCAGACGCCACGATTCAACACCTGCTGTCTGCACGTCCTGGCCATGATCGGCCAGGCCCGCCGCGATTACTCGCCCAGCGCCTTGGCCACGAACGGCGGAGCAACCAGCACACCGGTGTGCAGGTGCGCGGTGTAGTACAGGGTGTCGAAGCCCTTGGCCTGCGCAGCGTCCTGGCGGAACGCGAAATCGGCGTCGGCCTGCTTGCTGGCCATGGTCACGCTCCACCAGCCAGTGGGGTAGCACGGCTGCGGGAACGGCAGGGTCTTGAACGACTGGAAGCCGGCCTTGCCCATTTCGGTGCGCATTTCATTGATCAGGTCCAGCAGCGCCAGTGGCGATTCGGACTGCTGCACCAGGATGCCATCGTCCTTCAAGGCCTTGAAGCAGCTCTCGTAGAAGGCCTTGTTGAACAGGCCTTCGGCCGGGCCCACCGGGTCGGTGGAATCGACAATCACGATGTCCACGCTGCCGGCCGGGCAATTGGCCATATAGGCCACGCCATCGTTGAACAGCAGTTCGGCGCGCGCATCGTGGTTTGAATCGCACAGCTCGGGGAAATACTTCTCCGACATGCGGGTGACCTGCTCATCGATATCGCACTGGGTGGCGCTTTCCACGCCCGGGTGCTTGAGCACCTCGCGCAGCGTGCCGCAGTCGCCGCCGCCGATGATCACCACGCGCTTGGGCGCGGGGTGGGTGAACAGCGCCGGGTGGCTGATCATCTCGTGGTAGAAGAAATTGTCGCGGCTGGTGAGCATCACCGCGCCGTCGATCAGCATCAGCTTGCCCCAATCGGTGGTCTGGTAGATCTCGATCTTCTGGAACGGGGACTGGACCTCGTCCAGCTTGCCGCTGATGCGGAAGCCGATCGCCGAGCCGGTCGGCTGGAAGTGTTCGATGTACCAGTTGTCGTTGGCGCTCATGCAAAGTCCTAAAAAAGAAGTGGGCTGTTCCTTCTCCCAGCGGGAGAAGGTGGCGCAAAGCGCCGGATGAGGGTCGGGCACGGCCTCGCGCAGCCAAACTGCGCAGCGCCTGACCCACGCCAACCCCGCTCCAACCAGGAGAGGGGCGTGAAGTCGGCGCGGATTGTAACGGACCCTGCGCATGCCAGGCGTTACACTTCACGCCCTTTTTTATTCCAGCCGAGACAGCGAAATGAGCGATTGGTCCCTCGACCAAGCCCGCAAGACCTATTCGATCCCGCATTGGGCCGACGGGTATTTCGATGTGAACGCTGCCGGACATGTCGTGGTCACGCCGACCGCCGATGGCCCGGCGGTGTCGCTGCCCGAGGTGGTGGATGCCGCGCGCGCAGCCGGTGCCAAGCTGCCGCTACTGGTGCGCTTCCCGGACATCCTGGGCCAGCGCCTGGGCAAGCTGCAGGCAGCGTTTGCGCAGGCGCAGTCGGAGTGGGATTACGCCGGCGGCTATACCGCGGTGTACCCGATCAAGGTCAACCAGCATCGTGGCGTGGCCGGCACCCTGGCCAGCCACCACGGCGAAGGCTTCGGGCTGGAAGCGGGCAGCAAGCCAGAACTGATGGCGGTGCTGGCGCTGTCGCGTCCGGGCGGGCTGATCGTGTGCAACGGCTACAAGGACCGCGAATATATCCGCCTGGCGCTGATCGGCCGCAAACTCGGGCTGCAGACCTTCATCGTCATCGAAAAGCCGTCCGAGCTGACCCTGGTGCTGGAAGAGGCGCGCGCGCTGGACGTCAAGCCCGGCCTGGGCGTGCGCATGCGCTTGGCCTCGCTGGGCGCGGGCAAGTGGCAGAACAGCGGCGGCGACAAGGCCAAGTTCGGGCTCTCGCCGCGGCAGGTGCTGGACCTGTGGAAGACGCTGCGCGACACCGAGTACGCCGACAGCCTGAATCTGCTGCATTTCCATATGGGCTCGCAGATTTCCAATGTGCGCGACATCGCCAACGGCATGCGCGAGGCCACGCGCTACTTCGTGGAGCTCTCGCGCCTGGGCGCGAAGATCAGCCATGTGGACGTGGGCGGCGGCCTGGGCATCGACTACGAAGGCACGCGCTCGCGCAGCTATTGCTCGATCAACTACGGCCTGCATTCGTATGCCAGCAACATCGTGCAGCCGTTGGCCAGCGCCTGCGAAGAGCATGGCCTGCCGCCGCCGCGCATCGTCACCGAATGCGGGCGCGCAATGACCGCGCACCACGCGGTGCTGATCGCCAACGTGTCGGAAGTGGAGCAGGCGCCGGAAGGCCGCGTGCCGGACGCGCACGACGATGAGCCGGCCGCGATCCGCCACCTGCGCGAGATCCACGACGAGCTCGATGTGCGTCCGGCGGTGGAGCTGTTCCAGGAAGCCCAGCATTTCCATGCCGAAGGCTTGAGCGCGTACGCGCTGGGCCAGATCGACCTGCCGCAGCGCGCGCGCATCGACGACCTGTTCTATGCCATCGCACATGGCGTGCGCGCACGCCTGAGCTTCGACGAGAAGAGCCATCGCCCGGTGCTGGATGAGCTCAACGAGCGGCTGGTGGACAAGTATTTCGTCAACTTCAGCGTGTTCGAATCGATCCCGGACGTGTGGGCGATCGATCAGGTCTTCCCGATCGTGCCGATCGAGCGCTTGAACGAAGCGCCGCAGCGGCGCGGCATCATCGCCGACATGACCTGCGATTCGGACGGCATGGTCAAGACCTATGTCGAGAACGAGAGCCTGGACAGCTCGCTGCCGCTGCATGGCTTGAATGCCGGTGAGAGCTATCGCATCGGCTTCTTCCTGGTCGGCGCCTACCAGGAAATCCTGGGCGATATCCATAACCTATTCGGCGATACCGATGCGGTGGAAGTGGTGGTCAATCGCGATGGCTATCGCATCGCACAGCAGCGCCGCGGCGATACCACCGACGTGATGCTGGACTACGTGGGCTATCAGCTGGACACGCTGCGTGCCACCTATGCCGAGCGCATTGCTGCCGCACACCTGTCGCCGGAACGGGCGCAGGAACTCAGCGCTGCGCTGGAAGCGGGGCTGACCGGCTACACCTACCTGTCCGACGAGCCGCTGGGCTGATCGGCAATGCGCTGCGGCTGGGCCGCAGCGCTGGCGGTGCGCGACATGGCCCATCCTGCACGCGCTCGTGCCGCAAGCGCCGCCTGAAGCGGCAGGGGCATCACCGGCATGGACGCTGCAGGTTCTGCAACGTGTCGATGCGCGATCGCGCAGACGTGCGCTGGTCGGCTGCGATCCTGCGCTTCATGCAGCCGTACCCCGCCGGATCGAACAAAGTGCCTGCACTTGTCATGCGCTACGCCTTGCGATCGGCTCGAGCTTACGTTCTTCGCGCGTTTGTACTGCATGCCGATGACAATCAGGCGACCATCGCGTGATCGTGCACGCGAGGGAGTCAAACGCATTGAAGGCGTCTTTTCTCTCATAAAGGGATTTTCCGAATAACCTAATTCCAGTAACGCTCATTTGGAATTGGTCTTATTCAATGCGGGGTCTTATCTGCGGTGATGCGCGCATATTCGCCTTGAACTGCGTGCGTAGCGTCGACCATGCGGTATGCCGGATGCGGCGCGGGATTCGATCGGATGTATGCATGTAGAACACTAGTTCAAATCACAGTTCAGAAAGAAAATTTTCGGCATCACGCGATTTCCGTGATTTTTTGTACGGTTTCGGCCCCGCGCGAATTGTTAGTGTTCGTTTAACTTGTCGGGATACAAGTGCTTCAACTAGTCACCTGCACATTGTTGTTCGATTGTGCGAGTCGCTGTGCTGTGCGTCTTCATCATGCGTTTCCATCGCGTATTACCGGCAATTGTCGGTGGTCGGCGGTGTTTCTTACCCCTCGTTTTCTCAAGCCAGGTGCTGATCCGGTGTCCATTGACCGATAACGGTTGAAGGGTGTCGACGGACTGCGCGCCACACCAGAAGGATGCACGCAATGCACGCTGACGCCTCTCCCGTTTTTTCCCCTGACCAAGGCGCAACGTGGCCTTTGGGTGGCCAACAAGTTGCACACCGAAAACACCTTGATGTTGGCCGAAGTATTGGAAATGTTCGGCCCGCTCAATCCCCAGGTGCTGATCCGTGCCAGCATGCAGCTGACGCACGAGTTCGATACGCTGCGCCTGTGTATCGTCGAGCACGAGGGCGTGCCTTCGCAGGTAGTCTTGCCCGAGTACAACGGCACGATTCCATACTTCGACGTCAGCTCCGATCCGGCTCCGCGTAATGCCGCCGAACATTGGATCGACGAAGAAATCCGCAAGCCGGCAAGACCTGCAGAACGGGCCGCTATGGCATTGCGCGGTGTTCCGTCTTGGCGAAGATCATCATATCTGGGTGCAATGCGTGAGCCATCTGGTGATGGACGGCTACTGCGCGTCGATCATGATGCAGCGCATGGCCGTGCTCTATAACGCCTACCTGGCCTACCTGGCCGACGTGGAGCCGGAGCCTGCGCAGTACGGCAGTGCATTGTCGCTGCTCGAAATGGAACAGCACTATCGCAACTCCGATCGGTTCCAGCGCGATCGCGAGTACTGGATGCAGCAGTTGGCCGATCTGCCGCCGCCGGCGACGCTGGCGCGGCCGGGCAATCAGCTGTCCACCGGGTTATTGCGTGGCACCGGACAGTTCTCGCCGCAGCAGGTGGTACGTTTGCGCGCGCTGGGCAAGGAGTACGGCGCCAGCCTGCCGCAGATGCTGATTTCGCTGATCGCGGCGTACTACTACCGCTGCACCGGCGCCGAGGACCTGGTGCTGGCGATGCCGGTGACCGGCTGCATCAACGCGCGCTACCGGCAAACCGCAGGCCTGGTGTCCAACGTCATTTCGCTGCGCCTGAAGATGGACCCGCAGCAGCCGATCCATACCTTGTTCGCGCAGGTATCCTCGGTGGTGCGGAACGCCTTGCGCCATCAGCAATATCGCTTCGAGGACGTGCGCCGCGATCTGGGCATGTTCGGGATGGAGCAGAAGTTCGCACGCTTGGCGGTGAACATCGAGGCCTTCGACTACACCTTGCGCTTCGGCGAGGCGTACGCGGTACCGCACAACCTTTCCAACGGCCCGGCCGACGACCTCACCATCTTCTGCTACGAACGCGGCGATGGGGCCGCGCTGCGTTTCGATCTGGATGCCAACCCGGCGTTGTACGACAGCGAGGAACTGGCCGAACACTGCCGTCGCCTGACCCATCTGGCCGACGCGGTGCTGGCCGATCCGGAATGTGCGCTGGGCCAGGTGGATGTCCTCGGCGACAGCGAGCGCCGACGTTTGCTGCACACCTGGAACAACACCGCCGCGCCGCTGCCGCAACCGGCCACGCTGTTGCACGGCATGCTGCAACGCGCCGAGTTGATGCCTGCGGCCGTGGTGGCGCAATACGACAACCGCACGCTCGACTACGCCACGCTGTGCGAGCTTGCCTCGCGCATCGCTGCGCAATGGGTGGCCGATGGCGTGCGCCCTGGCGACGTGGTCGCGGTGGCGTTGCCGCGCAGCGAACAACTGTTGGTGGCGTTGCTGGCGGTGATGTGGAGCGGTGCGGCGTATCTGCCGCTGGATCCGGAGAGCCCGGCCGCACGCAACCGCCAGATGCTCAACGATTCCGGTGCCATCGGCCTGGTCTGCGAGCCGGCGCTGTGCGAGCGCTACCTGCTCGGTGGCATGGTCTGGCTGGATCCGCGCCCGGCCGTGTTGCCGGAGGCGATCGCACCGCTGGCGACGCCCGACGGCACTGCGTACGTGCTGTACACCTCCGGCTCCACCGGCGCACCAAGGGCGTGGAAATCAGCCATCGCAACCTGTTCAATTTCCTGCATGCGATGGAGCACGAGCTGGCATTGCGTCCGCGCGATCGTGTGCTGGCAGTCACCACCATCACCTTCGATATCGCCGGGCTGGAGTTGTACCTGCCGTTGCTGGTGGGCGCGCGCGTGGTCATCGCACCGGCCGGTATCAGCCACGACCCACGCGGCCTGTCGCGGTTGATCGCCGACGAACACATCAGTGTGGTGCAGGCTACGCCATCGCTGTGGCGCATCCTGCTGGCCAATGAGGATCTGGTGCTGGATCGCATCCACGCGTTGATCGGTGGCGAGGCGTTGGTGCCCGAACTGGCCACGCAATTGCTCAGCCGGGTGGGGCGCCTGACCCAGTTGTACGGGCCGACCGAAACCACGATCTGGTCGACCATCATGCCGTTGCAGCTGACCGATGCCGCCGCACCGCCGATCGGCAGGCCGCTGCTCAATACGCGCCTCTATGTGCTGGATGCGCAGCGTCAACCGCTGCCGACCGGTGCGATCGGCGAGCTGTATATCGGCGGCGCGGGCGTGGCCAAGGGCTATCGCGGCAAGCGCCAGCTGACCAGCGAACGTTTCATGCGCGACCCGTTCGCCGATGACGGCAGCAGCATGTACCGCACCGGCGACCGCGTGCGTCAACGCAGCGATGGGCTGCTGGAATTCATCGGGCGCGCCGATGCGCAGCTGAAGATCCGCGGACATCGGGTGGAGCCGGCCGAAATCGAAAGCGCCTTGCTGCTGCATTCGCAGGTGGCACAGGCGGTGGTGGTGGGCCACAGCGATGGCGAGCATGCCTTGCAGCTGCTGGCCTATGTGGTGGGCAAGCACGGCAACGCGCCATCGATCGAGCTGCTACGCGCGCATCTGCAGCAGCGCCTGCCGGCATCGATGATTCCGACCCTGTGGGTGCCGCTGGAGGCGTTGCCGCTGACCCCCAACGGCAAGCTGGATCGGCGCGCATTACCGGCGCCTGGCGCATTGCCGCAACGCGCGCACCTGGCGCCGCGCGATGCGCTCGAACGCCAGTTGGCAACGATGCTGCAGGAGGTGCTGGGCATCGAGGTGGTGGGCGTGGACGACAACTTCTTCGAGCTTGGCGGCGATTCGCTGCGTGCGGCGGAAATGGCCGCGCGTTTCCCGCAGATGTTCGGGGTGGAACTGCCGCTGGGCACGCTGTTCCATGCACCGACGATCGCCGGCCTGGCCGAGGTGATCAAGCGCAGCGCACACACGCCCAACGACCCGTTGAGCGTGCTGCTGCCGCTGCGTGCAGGCACCGCCGGCACCACGCCGCTGTTCTGCATCCATCCGGTCATCGGTCTGGGCTGGTCGTATCTCACCTTGCTGGGTCAGCTGGATCCGCAGTGGCCGGTCTATGCGCTGCAATCGCCGGGCTTGAGCGACCCGCAGCACCGTCCGGAGAGCATCGAGGCAATTGCGCGCGATTACCTGGCGCGTCTGCGCAGCGTGCAGCCGACCGGGCCGTACCGTCTGCTGGGCTGGTCGCTGGGCGGTCTGATCGCGCACGCCATCACGGCCGAATTGCATGCGCTGGGCGAAGAGGTCCAGTTGCTGGCCATGCTCGACAGTTACCCGCATCTGGAACAGGCCGCATCGCTGTCGGAGTCGGAGAACGTGCGCGCCTCGGTGCACGCGTTGGCCTTGCATCTGGCGCCGGGTCAGCCGATGCCGACCACGGTCGCCGAGCTGGCCATCCTGTTGTGCGATCACTACGGGCTGAACGACCTGCCTGCGGTGCGCCAGTTGCTGGAGCAACGTCCCACCTTGCTGGACGATCTGGGCGCCCTCACCCAGCATTACCTGCAGCTGGCGCGGCGTCATCGGCCCAAGCCGCTGGACCAGGATGTGGTCTTTGTCGAGGCGAGGGTGCGCATGAGCTCCGGCGGCGACGATGCGCTGTGGGTGGATTACCGTCCCCAGGCGTGGCATCCGTACGTGCGCAACTTGCAGCTGCACGTTCTGGACAGCGACCACCATTCGATGCTCTCGCCGACTCATTCGGCCACGCTCAGCAGCGTGCTGCACGCGGCTACCGCAGAGGCTACCCGGGCTGTGCAGCCTGTGGGGCAGGCCGGCCATGGTGCGGTCGCCGGCGACGGAGTGACCGAATATGCCTGAGTCCGGAGCCGATCCGTCACGCCAGCGGCCGGTGGTGATCGCCACCCTCGGCACGCACGGGGACGTGCGCCCGATCATTGCGCTGGCGCTTGGACTGCAGCGGCGCGGTTATCCGGCGCGGGTGCTGACCAGTTCCAACTTCGAGACCTTGATCCGTGCCCACGGCCTGGAATTCTTCCCGCTCAGCGGCGATCTCCAGAAGCTGTTGCAAGACCATCCGGACGTTGCCGAGATGCGCGGCGCCCCTGCCATCTTGCGCAGGAAGTTGCTGGAGTGGGCGCGCGATTGGCCCGCCCAGGGCCGTGCGGCGTGCGCCGATGCCGGCTTGATCCTGGGCGTGGGCAGTGCCAGTTTCCTCGTCCACAGCCTGGGCGAGGCGTATGGCGTGCCGGTGGCGTTTGCGCAGTTGCAGCCGCTCACCGAGTCGCGCCACCTGCCGTTGATGCTGATGCCCAACCTGCGTCTGCCGGGAAGTGTCAGCGTGGCATTGCATCGCCTGATGCGCTTTGTCGGCTGGCAGCTGATGCGGCCGGCCTTCAACGATATCGTGCGTCCGGCATTGGGGCTGCCGGGGTATCCGTTGAGCGGTCCGGATCGCAGCACGCTGCGCGCGATCTACGGCTATAGCGCGCATGTGTGCCCGCGCCCGCCGGACTGGCCGGAGAGCGCGCAGGTGTGCGGCTTCTGGCAACTGCCGCCGTCGCAGTGGCAACCGCCGGCCGCGCTGCAGGCGTTTTTGCAGGCCGGGCCGCCGCCGCTGTATATCGGCTTCGGCAGCATGACCAGCAGCGCCGTCGCGCAGCTCACTGCTACGGTGAAGGCAGCGGTGCGACTGACCGGGCAGCGCGCGTTGCTGGCCAGCGGCTGGGGCGGCCTGGGGGCCGGGGATGCCGCTGCCGCCGATGACGCTGAGCGCTTCTTCCATCTGGAACAGGCACCGCACGATTGGCTGTTCCCGCGCGTGTCTGTGGCCGTGCATCACGGTGGTGCCGGCACCAGCGGTGCCGCGTTGGCGGCGGGCATCCCCTCGGTGGTGCTGCCGTTTGGCTACGACCAGTCGTTCTGGGCGCATTGCCTGGCCCAGCGCGGGGTTGCGCCGCCCGCGCTGGCGCGTGCCGGGCTGCAGCCAGAAGCCCTGGCCGCAGCCATCCAGCAGGCGAGCACGCCGGCCATGCGCGCGGCCGCGCGCGCACTCGGGCAACGGATTGGCCAGGAAGACGGCGTCCGCAACGCGGTCGATCAGCTGGAAGCCTGGCACCTGCTTGAACCCACGGCAGTGGCGCCCGCAGTGGCCACACGGACCGAGCAGCACGCCATCGCATAGGCGTGGCGATGCTGCGCATCCGCCGCCGCAGGCGATGCGCGCACTGCGGCGCCGCGTAGCAGTGCGTGGTTGGCAGCGACGCACTGTGCGCTGCCGGCATGCGGCACAATCGGGCTCCCTCGGTTGATCTGGCCCGCATGCGCTATCCCGCTCTGGACCTGTTGCGTGGCATCGCCATCGTGTGGGTGATGCTGTTCCATTCGTTCGTGGTCGGCGGGTTGGGGCCGGACTGGGAATGGCTGTCGCGCTACGGCTGGATGGGGGTGGACCTGTTCTTCGTGCTGAGCGGCTTTTTGATCGGCACCCAGGTGCTGACCCCGCTGTCGCACGGCAAGCCATTGGACTTCACCGATTTCTACCTGCGCCGCGCATTCCGCATCCTGCCGGCGTTTCTGGTGGTCTTGGCGATCTACATGGCATGGCCGGGTTTTCGCGAATCGCCCGGGCTGGCGCCATGGTGGATGTTTCTCACCTTCACCTTGAATCTGTTCGTGGACTACGGCGAGCAGGCCGCGTTCTCGCACGCATGGTCGCTCTGCGTGGAAGAGCATTTCTATCTGGTGTTTCCGTTGCTGGCGACGTTGTTGTTGCGGCGTCCATCGGCGGTGTGCGTGGCAGTGGTGGTCGCCGGCATAGCGTTGCGCACCAGCGTGTGGCTGCACAACACGGCGCTGGATCAGCTGGGCGGCGGCCAGCAGCGCAACTGGTTTGTCGAAGATCTCTATTACCCCACCTGGAACCGGCTGGACGGCTTGCTGGCCGGTGTCGTGCTGGCAATGGTGAAGGTCTTCCGCCCCCACACATGGCAATGGCTGCAGCAGCGCGGCAACACCTGGGCGCTTGCCGGCGTGGCCATGCTGGCACTGGCGATGTGGTTGTTCCGCGAGCGAACCGGCCTGCTGGGCAACGCAGTAGGCTGGCCGGTGCTTTCGCTGGGGCTAGCCTTGCTGGTAGTGGCAGGCACTGCGACCGACAGCGCACTTGGCCGTCTACGCGTGCCGGGCGCTGCCTGGTTGGCCGCCATTTCCTACAGCGTGTATCTGACCCATAAGGCGATGTTCCATGTGACCCAGGGTTGGTTCGCCACGCTGGACGGCGGTGGCGTCCCGGCCTTTGCAGTGTACGGCGTGGTGGCGCTGGCGGCGGGTGCGCTGCTGCATTACATGGTGGAACGCCCGTTCCTGCAGCTGCGCGGCGCGTTGTTGCGATGGCGCGCAGCCGTGCGCCGCGATGCCGAACTTGCATGATGCGATGGCTGCGGATAACGGCGAGCGTGCACCGGTTGCGCATGGTGGCCGCCGCTGCAGCACCTGGTGTCAGGCAACCGGTCTGCGCAATTGCTGCGAATCTGCAGCGCCGATGCAAAGAAAAGCCGCGCAGTGCGCGGCTTTTCGATGCTCCGTTCGATGCTCCGTACCGCTTACGCGGCGCAGCGGGGGGGTGTGCCTGGCGCACTGCGCGCTCACCGCCTAGGCCCTTGCGTCGTTGCAACGCCTCACTGCGCGTCGCGGGCCACCTGGAACCCCGCAAAGGACTGCGTCACCGGCATGATTTCCAGGCGGTTGATATTCAAATGCGCCGGCAGGCTGGCGACATAGAAGATCTGTTCGGCGATGTCTTCTGCCGTCATCGGGGTGGCGCCACGGTACAGCGTGTCCGACGCGGCCTGGTTGCCGCCGGTGCGCACCAGGGTGAATTCGGTCTCGGCCATGCCCGGTTCGATCGAGGTCACGCGCACGCCGGTGCCGTGCAGGTCAGAGCGCAGGCCCAGCGAAAACTGCTGCACGAAGGCCTTGGTGCCGCCGTAGACGTTGCCGCCGGTGTATGGGTAGGTTGCCGCCACCGAGGCGATGTTGATGATGGCGCCGCGGCGCGCAATCAACGCCGGCAGCAGGCGGTGGGTGAGCGTGACCAGCGCCGTGACATTGGTGTCGATCATCTGCTGCCACTGCGCCAGGTCGGCCTGCTGCGCGGGCGCGGTGCCCAGCGCCAGGCCGGCGTTGTTGACCAGCACGTCGATCTCGGCGAATGCGGCCGGCACCGCGTCGATCGCGTCCGACAAGGCGTGTGCATCGCGCATGTCGAACGCGGCGGCGTGTACCTGCCCGGCCGGCAGTTCAGCGGCCAGCGCCTGCAGGCGTTCGGCGCGACGGCCGGTGGCGATGACCTTCCAGCCGGCTGCGGCGAAGCGGCGCACGGCGGCGCTGCCGAATCCGGAGGTGGCACCAGTGATCAGGACGGTCTTGGACATGGGGAACTCCAGGGAGGACAGGGGGCGGGAGGCAGATTCAGTGAGCAGGCCGCGGGTTCGCCGTTGCGGCATGCCGCGCGCGCAGCAGCTCGTCGGTCAGGGCCTGGCGTGCGACGACGTGGCCACGCCGCAGCTGCAGCGCCACGTACGGGGCCGGTGCGTGCGCAGCGCTCGTGGCGGTGGCGGGCAGCGCCACGATCAATTCGCCATCCACCCAGGCGGCGGGCACTGGCGCTGGCTGGCCGGGGAACAGGACATCCAACGGCAGCGTGGGCGGTGCCTCGGCGCAGGCGCCCAAGACCACGCGATCGAGCCACAGCTGGTGTCCGTCCAGACGCCAGTAAGCGCGGTAGCCGCGCCAGTTGGCGCTGCAACTGCCCAGCGCGCTGCCGGCGTGCGCCACGAAACGCTTCCAGGTGGCTGGGTCGTCCAGTGGGCCGGACAAGGGTTCGGCCAGCAGGGTCGCCTGCTGGCCGTCGATCTGGATCAGGTCGGGCAGCTGATCGGTGGCCTGCGCCGGGCCGGCCCACGCCAGGACGCCCAGCAACATGCCAGCGATACGTCGCAACACGGGCGTTTACTGCGCCTTGATCGCGATGGCGGACAGGCCACTGCCGGTGAGCTTCTGCTTGGCCTCGGCAAGCTCGCTGGCACTGCCGTAGGGCCCCATGCGCACGCGATAGACCGTCTTGCCGCTGATGTCGGCCGATTCCACGCGTGCGGCCAGGCCCATCATCGCCAGCTTGGCCTTGGTGGATTCGGCATCGCCGGAGGCGCCGAACGAGCCGGCCTGCAGGATGTAGCGGGTGTTGTCGGCGACCGCCGGCGCAGCAGCCGTCGTCGCTGTTGCAGCGGCGGCAGTTGCGGCGGGCTTGGGCGCGGCGGCCGGCGCGGTGAGTGCGGCGGTGCTGGCCGGAGCCGGCGTGGCGGCCGGGCGCGCAGGGGCGGTTTCCGGCAGCGGCTTGGGTACGCTGGCGGTGGTTTCCTTCAACGGCGTCGGGACGCTGGCGGCCGGTGTGGCGGCTGCCACACTGGCGCCGGGTGCGGGGGGCACGGGTTTGCCTTCCAGCGCCGCACGCGCACGCGCGGCCTCTTCGGCGCGCGCGCTGGCCGCCAGTTCGGCATCGGACATCTGCACTTCCTTGCCGGGCAGCAAGGTGTAGAAGTCGTACTGGGTCTGCGCATCGCCGGGTTTGGCCTGCGGCTTGGGCGGCTGCGCGCTGGGCTTGGGCAGTTCGGCCGGCGTGTCCACGTCGGCATCGGCCACCGGCTCGGGCTGCGCGTCCGGATTGGCACGCGGGCCCACGCGCAGGAAACCGTCGCCGTCCTTCTTGAACAGGTTGGGTGCGGCCAGGAAGATCACTGCCGCAATCGCGGCGCCAGCCACCAGCCATACCCAACCGGGGGTGCCGTTGCTGGTGTTGCGCCGGGCCTGACTCTTACCGCGTCGTGCTGCCATCTACCACTTCTCCGAATCGTGTCGTTGCGGGCCCGCTGGCCCGACTTGCTGTGGCAACGCGCGCCGCTGCGCTGATTGCCCGGTGAGCGCCATCGGCGCCCGAGGTGGCAGGCCGGCGCCTACCGCAGCGCCATGCGCTGCGCCGCTGCCTGCGATGGCGCCTGGAAGCTACGGCCTGTTTACATCTTTTCCGGAGCGCTGACGCCGAGCAGTTCCAGGCCATTGGCCAGCACCTGTTGGGTGGCGACCGCCAGGGTGAGCTTGGCGTCGCGCTCGGCGGCAGCGTCCACCAGCACCTTGCTGTTGTGATACCACGTGTGGAAGGCGTGCGCCAATTCACGCAGGTATTGCGCGATCTGGTACGGCTCCAACGCCTGACCGGCGATTTCCACCACTTCCGGGTAACGCGACAGCTCCAGCATCACCGCCAGCGAGTGTTCGTCGTCCAGGCATGCGAGCTCGGCCAGACCATGGGCCTGGTCGTACTTGTAGCCCTTTTCCTGCGCCTGGCGCAGCACGCTGCATACCCGCGCATGCGCGTACTGCACGTAGAACACCGGGTTGTCGTTGCTCTGCGCGCGCGCCAGGTCGATATCGAAGGTCAGCTGCGAATCGGGCTTGCGCGCGATCAGGAACCAGCGCACCGCATCGGCGCTGGTTTCTTCGATGAGGTCGCGCAGGGTGACGTAGCTTCCGGCACGCTTGGACAGTTTCACTTCTTCGCCGCCGCGCATCACCGTGACCATCTGGTGCAGCACGTATTCCGGCCAGCCCTGCGGGATGCCCAGCTCCATCGCCTGCAGGCCGGCGCGCACGCGCGTCAGCGAGCCGTGGTGGTCGGCGCCCAGTTCGGTGATGGCGCGTTCGTAGCCGCGTTGCCACTTGGTCAGGTGATAGGCCACGTCCGGCACGAAATAGGTGTAGGTGCCGTCGGACTTGCGCATGACGCGGTCCTTGTCGTCGCCGAAGTCGGTGGACTTCAGCCACAGCGCGCCGCCCTCTTCGTAGGTGTGGCCGGAAGCGATTAGTTTCTGCACCGCTTCTTCGACCTTGCCGTCCTTGTACAGCGAGCTTTCCAGGAAGTAGATGTCGAAATCGACCCGGAACGCAGCCAGGTCGTGGTTCTGTTCGTTACGCAGGTACGCCACCGCGAAGCGGCGGATCGCTTCAAGATCGGCCGGATCCTTGGTGCCGGTGACCAGATGGCCTTCCAGATCGACGGTGTCGCCGGCCAGGTAGGCATTGGCCACATCGGCGATGTAGTCGCCGCGGTAGCCGTTTTCCGGCCAGCCCGCGCTATCGGGCGTGAGCCCCTGCGCCCGCGCCTGCACCGACAGCGCCAGGTTCTCGATCTGCACGCCGGCATCGTTGTAGTAGAACTCGCGCTTGACGTTCCAGCCGTTGGCATCGAGCACGCGCGCCAGGCTGTCGCCGATCGCCGCGGCGCGGCCGTGGCCGACATGCAGCGGTCCGGTCGGGTTGGCCGAGACGTATTCCACGCCCACCGAACGGCCGTTGCCGGCCAAGCCGCGCCCGTAGTCGTGGCCTTGCTTGATCACATGCGCCACTTCGCGCTGATACGCGGTGGGGGCCAGATGGAAATTGATGAAGCCCGGACCGGCGATTTCCACCTTGGTCACGTCGTCGCTGGCCGGCAGCGCCGCCAGCAGCGCCTGCGCCAGTGCGCGCGGATTGCTGCGCGCAGCCTTGGCCAGCAGCATCGCGGCGTTGGTGGCGAAGTCGCCGTGCTCGCGGGTCTTGGGTCGCTCGACCACAAAATCCGGCGGCAGGGTGTCGGCGGGCAGGGTGCCATTGGCGCGCAAGGCTTCAATGCCTTGGCCGATCAGTGCGCGGAGTAGGGCTTTCACGTGGGATCTGCTTGGAACCAAACCAGCGATTTTACCCGACCGCGTGCCGCAGGGTCCGAGCAATGGTTCAGGTCAGCGCACACTGCTCATTCCAGCCAGCCGCGCTCGGCGAACGACACCGGCCGACCATCGCCGATGACGAAATGGTCCAGCAGGCGGATGTCCACCAGCTCCAGGCTGTCCAGCAGGCGCTTGGTGACCGCGCGGTCGGCCTCGGAGGGCTCCGGATTACCCGACGGGTGGTTGTGCCCGACGATCACCGCCGCCGCGTTGTGCAGCAGCGCCCGCCGGACCACTTCGCGCGGGTGGATGTCGGCCCCGTCGATGGTGCCGGTGAACAGTTCTTCGAAGGCGATGGCGCGGTGGCGGTTGTCCAGGAACAGCACCGCGAACACTTCATAGGCCCGCGCGCGTAGCCGCTGCGAGAAGTAGCGGCCCACGCTGGGCGGGTCGCTGAGGGCCTCCCCGCGCTCCAGCGCGCTCATCAGGTGCCGCTGGGCCAGTTCCATCGCAGCGGCGAGCTTGCAGGCCGAGGCCGGGCCCAGCCCGGGCAGGCGCGCCAGCGCCTTGGCCGGGCGGTCCAGCAACAGGCGCAGCGGGCCATCCCGGTGCAGCAGATCGCGCGCGGTCTGCACCGCATCCTGGCCGCGCAAGCCGGAGCCGACGAAGATCGCCAGCAGCTCGGCATCGGACAAGGCAGTGGCCCCGCGCGCCAGAAGTTTCTCGCGCGGGCGTTCGTGGGTGGGCCAGTCGTGTATGTGCATATGGCGAGATTGCCGGTGCTCATCGCCGACGCCCATCAGGCCAAGCAGGGGCATCGGCTAATCTAGTTGTCCTTGTAACCGTAGGACGACCCCGACGTGATCGGCTCCACTCAGGCCCGCCCCCTGGACGGACAGCGTTTGCTGCTGTGCGTCGGCGGAGGCATCGCCGCTTACAAATCGCTCGAACTGGTCCGTCGCCTGCGCGACGCCGGTGCGCAGGTGCAGGTCGCCATGACCGGCGGTGCGCAACAATTCGTGACCCCGCTCAGCTTCCAGGCATTGTCCGGGCAGCCCACCCGCACCACGCTGTGGGACAGCGCCGCCGAGCAGGCGATGGGCCACATCGAACTGGCGCGCTGGGCCGATCGGGTGATCGTCGCCCCGGCGACCGCCGACCTGCTGGCGCGTCTGGCGCATGGCCTGGCCGACGATCTGGTCACCACGCTGTGCCTGGCCACGACCGCGCCGCTGACCGTGGCACCGGCCATGAACCACCGCATGTGGCTGCATCCGGCCACCCAGGCCAACATCGCCACCCTGCGCGCGCGCGGGGTGACGGTGGTGGGCCCTGACGACGGCCCGCTGGCCGAGGGCGAATCCGGACCCGGGCGGCTGGCCGAACCGGCGGCGATCCTTGCTGCGCTGGCCGGTGGCGCGGCGGCCGCCAGCACTGCCCCGGAGGGCGCCAGGAGCGTCGCCGCGCCCGTCTTCATCCCCAGCAGCGCGCAGTTGGAGGGCCTGCGCATCGTGATCAGCGCCGGCCCCACCTTCGAAGACCTGGACCCGGTGCGCTACGTCGGCAACCGCAGCAGCGGGAAGATGGGCTATGCTCTGGCCGCCGCGGCTGCCAAGCAGGGCGCTGATGTGGTGCTGGTCAGCGGGCCGGTGCATCAAACCACCCCGGATGGCGTGCAGCGCATCGACGTGCGCTCGGCCGCGCAGATGCGCGACGCGGTGCTGGGTGCATTCCCGGCCGACATCTACATCGGCGCTGCCGCCGTGGCCGACTACACCCCCAAGCGGGTGGTGTCGCAGAAGATCAAGAAGACCGGCGAAACGTTGACCCTGGAACTGGTGCGCACCCCGGACATCCTGTCCGAGGTCGCCGCACAGACCGGCGCGCTGAAACTGGTGGTCGGTTTTGCTGCCGAAACGCACGATGTGGAGCATTACGCCCGTGGCAAGCTGGCGGCCAAGCGCCTGGACCTGATCATCGCCAATCAGGTAGGGATCGAAGGCGGCGGATTCGAAAGCGACAATAACGCAGCCACGGCCTATTGGCAGGGCGGCGAGCGCGTGTTTCCCAGCAGCAGCAAGACCGAATTGGCAGACCAACTGCTGGCCCTGATCGCGGAGAGATTGCAGGCATGAGCCCCCCAACCCAGTCCCTGCAGGTGAAGTTGCTCGACCCGCGCTTCGGCGATCTGTGGCCGCTGCCGGCCTATGCCACCGAATCCAGTGCGGGCATGGACCTGCGCGCCGCGCTGGAGGCGCCGATGACGCTGCAGCCGGGCGATGCGGCCTTGATCCCCAGCGGTATCGCGATCCATCTGGCCGACCCGCAACTGTGCGCCGTGATCCTGCCGCGCTCGGGGTTGGGCCATCGCCACGGCATCGTGCTCGGCAATGGCACCGGTTTGATCGATGCCGATTACCAGGGGCCGCTGCTGATCAGCACCTGGAATCGCGGCCGCGAGGCCTTCACCATCGAGCCCGGCGACCGCATCGCGCAGCTGGTGATCCTGCCGATCGTGCGTATGGGCTTGCAAGTGGTGGATACTTTCGTCGACAGCGCGCGGGGAGCGGGTGGATTCGGCCACACCGGCGTGCGCTGACAGGGGAAATTACATGAGCAAGGCGAACGAGCGCAGGCAGGGGATGTCCAGCGTGCGTACGAGTGGTCCGGTGTTGGGGGGCATCTTGCTGTTGCTGGCCGTCTGGTTCGGCTGGAACAGTTATGCGCAATGGCGCCAGGATGCGGTGGCGCAAGGGCTGGAGCAGGCACGCGACCGCGCGGTGCAGGACGTGGGCCAGGCCATGGCCACGCAGGCCAGCGGGCTCGATGCGGTGCTCAAGCAGCCGCCGGTCATCGCGGCGTTGGCCGGTGGCGACGCGCTGGCGGCCGCATCGGCCATCCGCGAGCGTTTCAAAGGCGCCGAGGATGTCCAGGTGCTGCCTGGCGACCTTGCCGCGGCCTATGCCAACCCCAAGGATTTCGGGTACGCGCGTCTGAGCCTGCTCGAATCGGCGCAGGTGGCCGACCGTGCGCAGGTCCGGGTCGTGCGCGACGCCAAACAAGTCCGCCTGGGCGTGGCTGCCGCGGTGCGCCTTGGCGGGCAGCCGGCGGTGGCGTATGCGCGGTTGCCGTTACTGCGCCTGACCGGCCCGCTGGATGCGATTGCGGCGCCAGACAGTGCCTACCTGGCCGTGCGCCAGGGCAGCTACAACGTGGCCCAGCAGGGCGACGTGGCACTGGCCGATGTGGCCGAAACGCTGGCCAGGCCGCTTGGGAACAGCGGCTTGCGCGTGGCTGCGGCAGTGCCGCAAGGCGATAGTGGCCCACTGGGTCTGGGCACCGTCGGTTGCGCCATCGTGGCGGCACTGCTGCTGATCATTGCGGTGCTGCTGGTGCTGGCCAGCCGGGGGCAGGTGGCCTTGCCGCGGCGTCGGGTGGCTGACCAATCCAGTGTCGATGAACCCACCTTCAGTCAGAGCCTGCAGCACGACGCCAGCGTTGCCAGCGAAGCACGCGCGCTGGACGCCGAGGCATCGCCAGCACCGCCAGCGCTGGTGCCGGCGGTGCAGGTCGCCGCCGAGATGTTCCGTGCCTACGACATCCGCGGCGTGGTCGGCAAAGACCTCAACCCCGGCGTTGCCGCCTTGATCGGCCAGGCCATCGGCAGCGTGATGCAGGCGCAGGGACTGCGCGATGTGGTGGTCGGTCGCGACGGCCGGCTGTCCGGGCCGGAGCTGAGCAACGGCCTGATCGAAGGCCTGCGCCGCGCCGGCTGCAACGTCACCGATATCGGCCTGGCACCGACGCCGGTGGTGTACTTCGGCGCCTACGAGCTGCGTGCCGGCAGCTGCGTGGCGGTGACCGGCAGCCACAATCCACCGGACTACAATGGCTTCAAGATCGTGATCGGCGGCGAGACCTTGTGCGGCGCGGCCATCGCCGAACTGCACCAGCGCATCAACGAAGGCCGCCTGCATACCGCCGCCACGCCTGGCGAACTGGAACAGCGCGACATCGGCGATGCCTACATCCAGCGCATCGCCGACGACGTCCAGCTCGATCGCCCGATCAAGGTGGTGGTGGACGCCGGCAATGGCGTGGCCGGTGAGATCGCACCGCGCCTGCTGGAAGCGATCGGCGCCGAAGTGGTGCCGTTGTACTGCGATATCGACGGCTCCTTCCCCAACCATCACCCTGATCCGAGCGAGCCGCACAACCTCAACGATCTGGTGAAGATGGTGCAGCGTTTCGATGCCGATATCGGCGTGGCGTTCGATGGCGATGCCGATCGCCTGGGCGTGGTGACCAAGGAAGGCGCGATGGTGTTCCCCGACCGCCTGCTGATGCTGTTCGCCGCCGATGTACTGCAGCGCAACCCTGGCGCACTGGTCATCTACGACGTGAAGTGCACCGGCAAGCTGTCCGACTACGTATTGCGCAACGGCGGTAGTCCGCTGATGTGGAAGACCGGGCATTCGCTGATCAAGTCCAAGATGCGCGAGACCGACGCCGAACTGGCTGGCGAGATGAGTGGGCACTTCTTCTTCAAGGAGCGCTGGTACGGCTTTGACGACGGCATCTACGCCGCCGCACGCTTGCTGGAAATCCTGGCCCAGCGCGAGCAGACGCCGTCCGAGGTGCTGGATGCCTTGCCTGAAAGTGTCTCCACGCCGGAGATCAAGGTGCCGGTGGAAGGCGATGCGCATGCGCTGGTCGCGCAATTTGTCGCGCGTGCGCAGACCGGCGAAGAATCGCCGTTCGAATCGGCGCGGCTGTCGACCATCGATGGACTACGTGCGGACTTCATCGACGGCTGGGGGCTGGTACGCGCCTCCAACACCACCCCGATCCTGGTACTGCGGTTCGAAGCCGACAGCGAAGCCGCCTTGCAGCGGATTCGCACGCTGTTCCGCAACGAACTGCAAACGTTGTTGCCGGAGCATCCCCTGGCGTTCTGATTGCCGGATCCGGAGACCGTCCGCTGCGTTGCCTGTGGAGCGGCAGCGCAGCTGGGCCGGTGCGCGACGCGGCGGTCCGTCATCCGGCATCGCGTCGGCGTACGCGGTCACCCGTGTGTTCCACCTGTTCCAGTCGCTCAGCACGACCGCGTTGCGTGGTGATCGATGCAGCGTCATGACCGTCAGGCAATAGCCATACTGCGTCCCAGTACGGATACCCGCCCACCTGCTCGGCTAGCCCTGCCCGCAGGGGCAATGCGACCAGCATGCGGGCGAACTGTCGATGATCGCTTAGCAGCGGGAGCGCCGACACCTGCATCTGCGGCTGCCACACCGTTCCCCCACGCCCGCGTGCGCGATTGACTGCATCGGCAGTCCTCAGTCGCGCCGTCGCGGCCAATTGCAGCAATGCCGACCTGCTCGGTGCCTGCAGCAACCCGCACCACGTGTCAGGCAATAGCACCCAGCACAGCAACCGCGCACCTTGCCAATGGCGGGGCAGTGCCAGGCTGGCCGCCGCAGCGCGAGCGCAGCGCCAGTCCGCGAACAACGGCACGTGCTGATGCGTGGGCAGCCGCAGATGCCAATACGCGGCTTCAAGCGTCGGCGTGGACGGGGGGCGATGACGGAGCGCACTGGACATGTTCACAGGTTGCCAGCGACGCAGGAGCGGCAAGATCGGCGGGCACCCCATCATCGCGTCGGCCGCGCGCGCAGTGGCGTGTCCGAAAAGCAGGCATCAGCGGTCAGCGATATCGCCACGCCTTCGGCACTCTGCGCTGCATCGGGTGGATGCCCCGGATCACGTCAATGCGCGCAGGCGCTCATCAATCACCATGCATCACACCCCAAAACCTGGCCAGTGAGATGCAATGCGCCCGGATCGCTTTCGTACGTCGAGGCATCGCCAACGACGATCGATCACCGGAAATGACATGCAGCAATGCGCTTTGCAGTAACACGCACCCGGATCGTCTCGACCCGCCACGGTGCTCACCTACAGCGTTCGATCACCGGCAACTCTCCGGACCAGGCGATTCGAATCCCGAATCCCCGCCTCAATGACCGGCCCTATCCCGTTTCCACCCACGATGCTTCACATCCAGATACAGGCTGTAAAACGCCGTAAACGCCGGGAACAGGTTCTGCAGCACACCGACCGAATCCTGCTTGGCCGAAAACACGAAATAGCTCAGCGTCATCAAGCTGCCGACCACGCTCATGTACCAGAACAGGCGCGGAATCACCGGCTTGCCGGCGCGCTTGGAGGCGACGAACTGCACCAGCCAGCGGCCGCCGAACATCAGCGCGCCGACATAGCCGATCAGCTTCCACCCGGTCACGTGGATGCCGGTCCAGTACAGCCAGGTCAGTTGTTGGTCGAGAAAGGACGGGTCCATCAGCGTTCCTGCACCACGGTGCGCTTGCTGCGGGTGATCAGCCAGGCCACACCGCGCAAGTCGCGGATGCCGACCAGGGCGCGATTGAGATTGTTGTACTTGGACACGCCGGCGGTGCGGTGGCGATGGTTGACCGGCACGCTCACCGTGCGCCAGCCGGCGCGCTGCATCAACGCCGGCAAATAGCGGTGCATGTGGTCGAAGTAGGGCAGGTCCAGAAATGCCTCGCGCTCGAACAGCTTGATGCCGCAGCCGGTGTCGGGCGTATTGTCGCGCAGCATGCGCGAGCGGATCGCATTGGCCCATTTGCTGGCCCAGCGCTTGGAGCCAGAATCCTGGCGATTGACCCGCCAGCCGGCGAACAGCTTCACCTGCGCCTGCGCCTGGCTGCGCGCGATCAGCAGCTTGGGGATGTCGGCCGGGTCGTTCTGGCCGTCGCCATCGAGCGTGGCGATCCAGCTGGCGCGTGCGGCCTTCACCCCGCTGCGCACCGCCGTGCTCTGGCCGCTCTGGGTCACATGATGCAGCACGCGCAGTTCCGGTGTGGTGCTCTTCAGGCCTTGCAGCACTGCGAGCGTGTCGTCGCGCGAATGGTCGTCGACATACACGATTTCGAAGGCCACCACGCCACGCAGGGCGCTGACGATTTCGCCCACCAGCGTGGCGACGTTATCGCGCTCGTTGAATACCGGGACGACGACGGACAGCTGAGGTTGGCTCATGGTTGCAGGGTGGCCGGATGAAGGCTGAGCGAAAAAGATCGGGCATTGTGCCCTGACTCTCTGAGTCAGGCATGAAGCATGCACGCGTTATGCGCATTGGAACGGTTGGAAGCAGCCTGTAGCGAATGGTAGGGATGTGGCAAGGCTGCAAAGGCGTGGGCTTGCGGGCCGATCACGCGTCCTCTTCCGGCGCAGCGTAGTTGGCACGCACCGCCATGTGCATTGCCTATCTGCCATGCGGTCGTACGTCAGGACGGCTGGACAGTACGCCCTGCATCTGGCTCGCATGGCAGCCCCCGCGCCCCACGCTAGCGCGCCCCATCGACGCCCACGTGCAACCCTGCAGCAAACCCCGCCAAGCGCTAGGCGCGCTCGCCGAAATACTGCCGGCACCAATCCACGACCTGCGGCAGCCCACGCTCGACCGGGGTCGCCGGATCGAATCCGAAGGCGGCCTGCGCACGCTGCGTATCGGCCATGGTGCGGATCATGTCGCCCGGCTGCATCGGCCGGTAGACCTTCTCGGCCGGGCGGCCGGCGGCCTGCACGATCACGTCGATGAAGTACTCCAGCTCCACCGGCGTGTGGTTGCCCAGGTTGAACACACGGTGCGGCACCGGCGCGTCGCTGGGCGTGTCCAGCGCGCCCAGTACACCGGCCACGATATCGTCGACGAAAGTGAAATCGCGCTGCATCTTGCCGTGGTTGAACACCTCGATCGGCCGCCCCGCCAGCACCGCACGACTGAAGATCAGCGGTGCCATGTCCGGCCGGCCCCACGGCCCGTACACCGTGAAAAAGCGCAGGCCGGTCGCGCGCAGGCCATACAGCTGCGCATAGGTGTAGCCCATCAATTCGTTGGCGGCCTTGGTTGCCGCATACAACGAACGCGGTTGGTCCACGCGCTGGTCTTCGGAAAACGGCGGGGTGGCCGAATCGCCGTAGACCGAACTGCTCGAGGCATACACCAGGTGCTGCACGCCGCGGTGCCGGCACAGCTCGAGCATGTTGACGAAGCCGACCAGGTTGCTGTCGACGTAGGCGTGTGGGTTTTCCAGCGAATACCGCACGCCCGCCTGCGCGGCCAGATGCACAACGCGGGTCGGCTGGATCTCATCGAACAACGCGGCCAGGCCCTCGCGATCGGTCAGGTCCAGCCTGCGGATATCCAGGCCTGGGCACAGCGTCGCCACCCGGTCGTGCTTGAGCTGCGGGTCGTAGTAGCTGTTGTAGTTGTCCAGCCCCACCACCGTCTCGCCGCGGGCCGCCAGCGCGCGGCAGGTGTAGGCACCGATGAAACCGGCAGCGCCGGTGACGAGAATGGTCATGGCTGTGATCCTGGGAAATGCGGAAACAAAAGGCGGGCGCTGCGGATGCGCACGCGCAGCGCATCGCGGGCACCGCCGCCAGCGGGTCCGGCATCCCGATGCTGCCCACGCGCCTGCGGTGCGCCTTGCGCCATGCGCGATTCATCGTGCTCGCAGCTCACACCAGGCGCAAAATAAAGTTTGCAGCGCGCCATGCGTCTTCGCTCACCGCAGGGCGAGCGGTGCTTCGCTGGCAAGCTTGGCCTTGCGCTCGGCGCTGAACTTCCACCACGGCTGCGCCGCCTCGCCTTCCATGAAGCGCACGATCGACAGGAACACATCGATCACGCAGGGGTCGTGCAGCACGCCGGTGCGCAGGCATAGCTGTGCGTGCATGTCGTAGGCATCGCGTCCGCGCAGCTGCGCAGGCACGCGGATGCCGATCAGGCGCAGGTCCTTTTCGCAGGCCGGCCCGACGTTGGGCAAATCGGTCAGCTGCAGCAGATGCTGGCGGTCCACCTTGGCGGGATTCATGGCCGACGAGGATCCTGTTGGATGTGCAGGCGATTAGCTGCGCTGCATGCGCAGGCGTTCGAGCACGCCGTCCAGCGTGTCCAGATCGGTGTAATGGATCACCAGCTTGCCCTTGCCGCCGCGGCCGTGATTGAACACCACCTTGGTGCCCAGCGACTCGGACAGTTCGGTTTCCAGCGAGGCGATATCGGCCTGTGGGGCCACCGGCGCCGGCTTGCCCTTGCGCAGCGAGCCGGGCACCTTGCCGGCAGCGAACTGCTGCGCGCGGTGTTCGACTTCGCGCACCGACCAGCCCTGGTCGGCCGCTTCCTGTGCCAGCTTGCTGGCCAGCTCCGGCGCCAGGGTGAGCAGCGCGCGCGCGTGGCCCATTTCCAGCCGGCGGGTTTCCAGCAACACGCGAATGGCCACCGGCAATTCCAGCAACCGCAGCAGATTGGAGACCGACGCACGCGAGCGTCCCACCGCGCCGGCGGCCTCGGCATGGGTCAGCGAAAATTCGTCGATCAGCCGCTGCAGCGCCTGCGCTTCTTCCAGCGGGTTGAGGTCTTCGCGCTGGATGTTTTCGATCAGCGCCATCGCGATGACGGTGCGGTCGTCCAGCTCGCGCACCACCACCGGCACTTCGGTCAGCCCAGCCAGCTGCGAAGCGCGCCAGCGGCGTTCGCCGGCCACGATCTCGAACTGCGCCGGTGCCAGCTCGCGCGCCACGATCGGCTGGATCACGCCCTGCGCCTTGATCGACTCGGCCAGCTCGGCCAGCTTGATCTCGTCCATCTCCCTGCGCGGCTGGTACTTGCCCGGCTGCAGCTGGGCCACCGGCAACTGGCGCAAGCTATCGCCAGGCTGCAACGCCTCTTCGCTGGCCGCACCGGGTGCCGCTGCCGCCGCCGCGCCCTTGGGCCCCAACAGCGCTTCCAGGCCACGGCCCAGGCCACGCTTCTTTGCGGGGATCGGCTTGTTCATCAGACGGTCTCCACGGGCCGGACGGCCTTGTTGCGGTCGTTCTGGCGGCGCACGATCTCACCGGCCAACCCCAGGTAGGCCACCCCGCCGCGCGAGGTGCGGTCGTAACCGACGATGCTCTGGCCATGGCTGGGCGCCTCGGCCAGGCGCACGTTGCGCGGCACGATGGTGCGAAACACCTTGTCGCCGAAATGCTCGGTCAGCTCGGCCGATACCGCGTTGGCCAGATTGTTGCGGATGTCGAACATGGTGCGCAGCACGCCTTCGATTTCCAGCGCCGGGTTGAGGTTGGCACGCAGCGCTTCGATGGTTTCCAGCAGCGCGGTCAGCCCTTCCAGCGCGTAGTACTCGCACTGCATCGGCACGATGATGGAATCGGCCGCGGTCAACGCATTGAGCGTGAGCAGCGACAACGCCGGCGGGCAGTCGATCAGGATGAAATCGTACTCGTCGCGGATCGGCGCCAAGGCGCGCTTGAGCCGCTGCTCGCGTTCGCCCTGGTCCATCAGCTGAATCTCGGCGGCGGTCAGGTCGATGTTGCCTGGCAGCAGATCGAAGCCTTCCGGCGCGGTCACCCGGATCTGCGCGGCGGTGTTTTCGCCCAGCAGCAGATCGCAGGTGGAGGCGGCCACATCGCGCTTGTCGATGCCGCTGCCCATGGTGGCGTTGCCCTGCGAGTCCAGATCCACCAGCAATACACGCTTGGGCGCGCGCGCCAGGCCGGCCGCCAGATTGACGGCGGTCGTGGTCTTGCCGACGCCGCCCTTCTGGTTGGCAATGGCGATGATCCGGGCCATGCGGGAGAGCCTCGTGGGCGAAGAGTAAGACCGGCCATTATGCGGGCAGGGCGCCGGATCGGGAAATGCCGCCCGCGGCGGTGCGCCGCACGGCCGGGATGACGCAAGCGCCGCTCAGCCGGCGGGCGGGGCGCTGGCGGGTGGCTCCTTCATGGCCCGGTAGCGCTGCAGGATGTCGGCGATCTCGCTATCCAGCGCTACCCGCTGCTGCTCGAAGCTGATCTGCAGACGCAACTGCGCCATCAAATCGCGATGGCGCTGCTGGATGTCGCCGGCCAGCTTGTCGGCCACTGTCTGGCCGGCCAGCTCGCGGTCGCCGGCGCTGCGCAGCAGGCTGGCCAACCCTTCGCGCAGGCTGGTCACATTGAAGCGCGCGGTATGGATGTTGTTGTCGACGATGGCGATGCGCTCGTTGAACACCCGGCGCAGGTCGTCCTCGCTCTGGTACGACATCAGCATCGCCTGGTCGGTACGCTGGCGCGTCTGCTCGGCGGCCAGATCGGCCTGGCGTTGCTGCTCGATGGCCGCAGCAGCAGCGCGCTCGTCGCTGCTCATCGCCCGCTGCACCTCGGCGCTACGCATCCCGCTCTTGACGTTGAATTCGTCGCGCGCCTGGTTCACCGCCTCCGGGGGCAGCGTATCGCTGCACACGCGGGCGCCGTTCTGGTTCCAGCAATACAGCTTCTTGGCGGCCGGCTTGTCTTGCGCACCGGCCGGCGCAGCCATGACCAGTGTCGCAGCGACAGCCGCCGCAACGGCGAATAATGCCGAACGTGTGTGTATTGGCATCGTCGCAGCCCCCTGTCGCCTGCCGTCAGCCTGTGGTCTCGGTCCCGTAGCGGCCACGATAGGCCAGCAGCGGTTCCTGGAAGCCCACAAGGTCGGCGTTTCCTGCCGCAAAAGCAAGCAGGTCGCCCAGGTTGGCTACCGCGATCACGGGAATGCCGGCCTCGGCTGCCACCGCCTGCGCGGCGGAGCGGCGGTCCTGATCGGACGCGATTTCCTGCCGGTCCAGTGCCACCACGATCCCCGACGGCGTTCCGCCAGCGGCGCGGATGATGGCCAGCGCCTCGCGGATCGCCGTGCCGGCGGTGATCACGTCATCGACGATCAACACCTTACGGCCGGCCAGCGGCGCGCCGATCAGGGTGCCGCCTTCGCCATGGTCCTTGGCTTCCTTGCGGTTGAACGCCAGCGGCAGGTCGCGCCCGCGCCCGGCGTAGGCGCACGCCAGCGCGGTCGCCAACGGGATGCCCTTGTAGGCCGGCCCGAACAACAGGTCGAAGTCCACGCCGGCGGCATCGATCGCATCGGCATAGCACTGCGCCAGCTGCGCGGTCTTGGCGCCGGAATCGAAGCGCCCGGCATTGAAGAAGTACGGGCTGAGCCGCCCGGACTTGAGCGTGAACTCGCCAAAGCGCAAAGCATCGGTGCCCAGGGCCAGCTGCAGGAAACGGGTGCGGTGGTCGGTCATTGGCCAGGAATGGGGAATAGGGAATCGGGAATGGTAAACGCATCGCGCGCCGGCAGCCTTCCGCATGCGTCTGGGGTAGGCTTTACGATTCTCCATTCCCAATTTCCCATTCCCGGCCCCTATGCGCATCATCAGTTTCAACGCCAACGGCCTGCGCTCGGCCGCCAGCAAGGGTTTCTTCGCATGGTTCGCCGCCCAGGACGCCGATGTGCTGTGCGTGCAGGAGACCAAGGCCCAGGAGCACCAACTGGCCGGGCCGGACTTCCTGCCCGCCGGTTACAAGGCCTGGTTTCGCGACGCCAGCACCAAGAAGGGCTATAGCGGAGTGGCGATCTACAGCCGGCACGAGCCCGACGAGGTGCGTACCGCGCTGGGCTGGCCGGAGTTCGACGAAGAGGGGCGCTATATCGAAGCGCGCTTCGGCAACCTCAGCGTGGTGTCCTTCTACATCCCCTCCGGTTCCTCGGGCGAGTTGCGCCAGGACTACAAGTTCCAGGTGATGCAATGGCTGCGGCCGATCCTGGACGAATGGCTGGCCAGTGGCCGCCAGTACGTGCTGTGCGGCGACTGGAACATCGTGCGCACGGCGCTGGACATCAAGAACTGGAAATCCAACCAGAAGAATTCCGGCTGCCTGCCGCCCGAGCGCGACTGGCTCAACGGCCTGTGTGCCGACGCGCCAGAAGACGCCAGCGCCGCCGACGGCCGCGGTTGGGTCGACAGCTACCGCGTGCTGCATCCGCAGGGCCAGGACTACACCTGGTGGAGCAATCGCGGCGCGGCGCGCGCCAACAATGTGGGTTGGCGCATCGACTACCAACTGGTCACCCCCGGCCTGCGAGACACCCTGAAGGCTTGCTCGATCTACCGCGAAGAACGCTTCTCCGACCACGCGCCGTACATCGTGGATTACGCGCAGTGAGGCAGGTCAAGGCTGCGATTTCCGTCACATCGCGTCAGCCTATTACGGAATGGGGCGAACACCTCGCCGGCGATATCGCCACCTGGACGCACCTTGGCCATTGCAGCACGCGCGGTGGCTCTCATTCGCCATTACGCAGTGTGCCGATGCCGCTCAAAACGTTCGTCCTCGGCACGGGCGCGCGTCGTCGGGGTGCTGCACAGACCGCTCAAGACAAGACGCTTGACGCCATGACGATCGTCCGCGGCGGGCTGCATGCGGCGGTGCGGTGGGCCGCGCCGGCCACGACCACTGGCGTTCGTTCTCGCCCGTGTGACGCATGACCACGTCCGCACCTAGCTATAAAGGCTGGCGTGGTATCCAGCGCGCCTTCGCCACGCCCTCGGCGGCGACCCTGGCGCTGCTGGGTTTCGGCAGCGGCTTGCCGTTTCTGCTGATCGCCTCGCAGACTTTGTCCGTCCGATTGCGCGATGTAGGGCTGGACCTGCAAGACATCGGCTTTATCAGCCTGGCCAGCTTTTTCTATCTCCTCAAGTTTCTATGGGCGCCGCTGATCGACCGCTACGCGTTTCCGCTCACTGCGTTTCTGGGGCGTCGTCGCTCCTGGCTGCTGGTGGCGCAGATCGGCGTCACCATCGGCCTGTTCGCGCTGGCATTTTCGCGCCCGGATCTGAGCGTGACCGGCCTGGTCGGCTGGGTGCTGTTCGCCTCGTTCTGGGGGGCCACCCAGGATTCTGTCGTGGATGCGTACCGCATCGAAGTCGCACCGGATTCCGCACAGGCTGCGTTGGCGGCGACCTACACGCTGGGCTACCGCATCGGGCTGATCCTGGGCGGCGCGGGCGCGCTGTACATGGCCGAATACCTTGGTTGGACATGGGCGTATGTCGGCATGGCTGCACTGATGCTGGTGCCGATCGTCACCACCTTGCTGTGCCGCGAGCCCGACCGTCCCGAGGCGACAGTGGTGCGCCGAGTCGATGTTTCAGGTGCCTTCTGGCAACCGATTTCCAGTTTTTTCTCCAGCAATGGGCTGGCGCTGGGCATCGCGCTGCTGCTGTTCGTAGGCCTGTACAGGTTTCCCGATCAGGTGATCGGCGTCATGGCGGGCCCGTTCTACCTGGATTCGGGCTTCACCAAGGCCGATATCGCCACCGTCTCCAAGCTGTTCGGCGTCTGGATGGGGATTGTCGGAGCCTTCGCTGGCGGTGCCGCAGTCGCCGCGTTCGGGTTCCGGCGCATGTTGCTGGTGGCCGCGTTGGGGGTGGCCTTGTCCAACCTGGCGTTCCTGCTGATGGCGCATAACCCCGGCAAGCTGTGGGCGTTCTATGCCGCGCTCAGTGCCGATAACCTGTTCCAGGGTTTCGCCGCCTCGGTGCTGGTGGCTTTCATGTCCTCGCTGACCGACCGCAACTTCACCGCAACCCAGTATGCGTTGCTGGTCTCGCTAGCCAACCTGCCGGGCAAGTTCGCCGGTGCCGTCTCCGGGTCCGTGATTAATGCGACCTCCTACAGCACCTTCTTCATCCTCAGCGCCCTGACCGTCATTCCCACCTTGCTGCTGTTGGCCTGGTTGTGGCCGCGGCTATTGGCGCACGACAGGCGGCCGGATTGAAACGTCCGCCAAGGTTGCCGATGATGCGCGCGGGGCAGCGCATTGCACGAGGCAGGGCATGACCGATCTGGTATTGCGTGACATCGACCCGGTGCTGGTGGACCGTATTCGCCGCATTTCCGTTGCACGTGGCTGGACCCAGCACCAGACTGTCATGCATCTGCTCGAACAAGGCCTGTTCGCCAGCGAATACGAAGTCACCGGCGGCCTGCAGCACCCGGAGGTCGATGCGTTGGCCGAGGCGATTGCCGCGCTCAAGGCGCTGCCGGCGGGAAATAATCCCTAGCGCCGCAGCCGCTCCATCCAGGCTGGAAAAGGCCGACGGGCTCACGCCGGATAGATCGCTCCCAACAGCCGGGGCCCGGCGGCCCCAGTCACCGAGGGCAGATTGGCAGCGCGTCCGGCCATCAACTCGGCTGCCAGCCAGGCAAAGCCCATCGCCTCCAGGTAATCGGGGTCCAGCCCGTACCGCGCGCTGGATTCCACCATCGCGCCCGGCAGCCGCGCCGCCAGTCGGGCCAACAGCACCGGGTTGCGTACGCCCCCGCCGCAGACCAGCACCCGGCGCGTGGTTGGCTGCAGCCGCAGCAAGGCATCGGCCACGCTGGCAGCGGTGAGTTCGAGCAAGGTCGCCTGCACATCGGCAGCATCCAACCGCGCGTTGCCCATCGCCTGCACTGCCCAGTCCAGATGGAATTGCTCGCGGCCGGTGCTCTTGGGTGGTGGCAACGCAAACCACGGATCGGCCAACAGCGCCTGCAGCAAGGCCGCATCGACGCGCCCACTGGCGGCAAACGCACCCTCGGCATCGAACGGTGTGCCGTGATGGCGTTGACACCAGCTGTCCAGCAACGCATTGGCCGGGCCGGTATCGAATCCCCGCACCGCGCCATCGCGCGGAATCAAGGTCAGGTTGCCGATCCCGCCCAGATTGAGCACGGCGCGGTCTTCGTCGCCTGCGCCCAGCATGGCCAGATGGAAGGCGGGCATCAGCGGCGCACCCTGGCCACCGGCGGCAATGTCGCGACGGCGGAAATCGGCCACCGTGGTGATCCCGGTGTGCTCGGCAATCCGGCTGGCATCGCCGATCTGCCAGGTGAACGCCGGGTTCGCGTTGGGCCGGTGGCGGATGGTCTGCCCATGCGAGCCGATCGCGCGAATCTGCCGACGCTCCACGCCACTGTCGCCGATCAACTGATTGGCCGCCGCCGCGAACGCCAGCCCCACCTGCGCGTCCAGCTGGCCCAGCGCATCGATGACCACCGTCTCGGCGCCCTGGCCGAGCGCCACCAAGGTCTCGCGCAACTGCGGCTCCCACGCCACCGTCGTCCCGGCCACCAGTTCGCAGCGGCGGTGGGTGGCGTCGGCAAAGCGCACCAGCGCCGCATCGATGCCATCGGCGCTGGTTCCCGACATCAGGCCCAGGTACAGGGGGGAGTCAACGTGTTCCAAGACAGACATGCCGAAGCCAAAAAGACACGGCCGGCCAGCTTGTGCAGCCGTACCCGGTCCGTCAACTGGTGCCGCTTCCCGCAGCAGATGCGCAGCGGGAAATCACCGTCGTAACGGTACCTTCGCGACGTGCATTGCCGACGAGCCGTGAGGCCTGCAAGCCGCAGGCATCTCCAATGATCGTGTCCACGTCATGCGCGGCGGACAGGTCAGGTCGAACGCCGTGGTTGCGTGAAGTGGCTGACGCCGCTGCGCAGCGGTGCAGGAGGTACGCAACCCAGCTCGCCGCGCGGCATGGCTGGGTGCGATGTCAGCTTCGGCGGACCTTGCGCGGTCCAACCACCTCAACGGCCGGCGCAGTCGCCCAGCCGCCCGCAGTCACCCGCGCGACTTGCCCTTGGCAGGCTTGGCGGCGTCGGCGTAGATCAGCTTCTCCATGCCTTCGATGCGCGCCAGCGCCGGCGCCGTCTGCGCGCGGAACGCCGCCAGCTCGGCGCCCTGCAGCGGCTCCGGCGGCGGCATCGTCACCGACATCGGGTTGCGCTGCTGCCCGCCCACGCGGAATTCGTAATGCAGATGCGGGCCGGTCGCCAGGCCGGTCATGCCGACATAGCCGATCACCGTGCCCTGGTTGATGCGCTGCCCGGCCTTGATCTTGCCAAAGCGCGACATGTGCCCGTACAGCGTGCTGTAGTTCTTGCCGTGATCCAGGATCACCACGTTGCCGTAACCGCGCTGGGTCCCGACAAACACCACCCGCGCATCGCCGGCTGCCATGATCGGCGTGCCCGAGGCGGCCGCATAGTCCACACCCTTGTGCATGCGCATGGTGCCCAGCACCGGATGCTTGCGCGCACCGAAGGTGGAGCTGATCCGGCTATAGGCCACCGGCATGCGGATAAAGCTCTTCTTGAGCGGGCGGCCATTGATGTCGAAGTACTCGGCCGGTTTGCCGGCGCGCTCGAAGCGAAACCCCGTATAGGTCTTGCCGCCGGTGGTGAACGTCGCCGCCAGGATGTCGCCGGTGCTGATCCGCTCGCCTTCGCGCCAGGACTCGTCCATCACCACGCTGAAACGGTCGCCGGGCTGCAGATCCTTGTCGAAGTCGATGTCGTACTTGAAGATCTCGTCGGTCATGATCGCCACCGCCGCCGGCGACAATCCGGATTTGCCGGCCGATGCATACAACGAACTGCTGATCTCCCCGCTGGCAACCACCGTGCGCGTGGTGGTCGCCCGCTCGGTCACGTTCTCGCGCACCGCGTCGCCCAGCAGGCGCAGTTCCACCCGATGACTGTCGTCGCGATCGAAGCGCAGTGCGCGCAGTTGCCCGGGCGTCGGCATGTCGAAGGCGATCTCGGTGCCCGGACGCAGCTTGGTCAGCGCCTCCTTGGTCCCCGGATGCGCCAGTACCTGGTACATCACCGTGGTCGGGATTCCCAGCTCGCCGAACAAGGTACTCAGCGTCTGGCCCGGCTTGACCTGCAGAATTTCCCAATCGGTGCTCGGCGCCAGCTGCTTGCGGCTGGGAATCAGCGGCGGCAACGGCAACGCCAGCGTGGAATGGCTGGAAAGCGGTGTGTCGATGGCGTTGGAAAAACCCGGCACGATCGTTGCCACCAGCGCGCCGATGGTGGCGAACAGGCTGGCGTGGATCCAGTGGCGCCGTGTCCAGCGGTCATTGAATGCCGCCGGCAGATGGGCCTTGAGCTTGCGATGCAGTGCAGTGTCGTGGAGGACGTGGAGGCGTTCGTGAAAGCGCCGCTTGCGTGCACGGCCCTGCTCTGAGTTCTGCATCGTTCAAATTCCTCGCTGGCTCGAAGTGCGAGCCCAATCGCCGGTACCATAGACAGCCTGTAACAGCGCGTCAAACCATTGAGCCTGTTCATTATTTTCACTTGGCGCGGAATTAACCCGCGTTTAACATCATTCACGTTTTTGACGGCAAGCGCCGCTGGAGTCTGTGGTTGGCCACTATCGAAGAATCCCTCGCACTCATCGGCCGCGGCGCCGAAGAGATCCTCAAGCTCGATCAGCTGCAGGCGCGGCTCGCCAGCGGCAAGCCGCTGCGGGTGAAGGCCGGCTTCGATCCCACCGCGCCGGATCTACATCTGGGCCATACCGTGCTGCTCAACAAGATGCGGCAGTTCCAGCAGCTCGGCCATCAGGTGATCTTCCTGATTGGCGATTTCACCGGCATGATTGGAGACCCGAGCGGCAAGAACGCCACCCGCAAGCCGCTCAGCCGCGAGGATGTGCTGGTCAACGCACGGACCTACGAAGAGCAGGTCTTCAAGATCCTGGACCGCGAACGCACCGAAGTGCGCTTCAACTCCGAATGGTTCGGCCAGATGAGCGCGGCCGACATGATCAAGCTCTCTGCCCAGCACACCGTCGCGCGCATGCTCGAACGCGACGATTTCGCCAAGCGCTTCGGCAGCCAGCAGCCGATCGCCATTCACGAATTCCTCTATCCATTGGTGCAGGGCTACGATTCGGTTGCCCTGAAGGCAGACGTCGAGCTCGGCGGCACCGATCAGAAGTTCAACCTGTTGATGGGGCGTGGCTTGCAGGAGCATTACGGCCAGGCGCCGCAGATCGTGCTGACCATGCCATTGCTGGAAGGCCTGGACGGCGTGGCCAAGATGTCCAAGTCACTGGGCAATTACATCGGCATCAACGAGCCGGCCATCGACATCGTCACCAAGACGATGAAGATCGGCGACGCGCTGACCTGGCGCTGGATCGACTTGCTGTCCTTCGATATCAGCCTGGCCGAAGCGGCGCGCCTGAAGGAGCAGGTCGCCTCCGGGGAGTTGCACCCGCGCGAGGTCAAGCTGCGCCTGGCACGCGAACTGGCCACCCGGTTCCACGATGCCGCAACCGCAGAGCAGGCCATTGCCGGCTGGCATGCCGTGGTGACAGGGCAGGGCGACACCAGCCTATTGCCGCTGCAGGAAGTGGTGGTTCCCGCCGAAGGCCTGCGCCTCGCCGGTCTCCTGACTGCCGCCGGGCTGACGCCCAGCAATTCCGAAGCCACCCGCAAGCTCAAGGAGCGCGCGGTCAAGATCGACGGCGAAGTGGTGGAGGATCCCAGTCGCGTCTTCACGCAGGGCTTTGAGGGGGTCATCCAGGTGGGCAAGCGCAATTTTGCTCGCGTGTCGCTCGTGACTTGCTAAGGCGCACCGGGGTTGCTGCAGGTGGGCAATCTCGATGGCCCCCATGTCTTACCTGTTAGATGGAAGTAGAAGTTCCAAGGCCATCAGACGTCTCACGCCAGCATGACTGCGGCGTAGCGCAAATTTTTGGCAATTCCGTGAAGAATTTTTCACAAAACACTTCCCAAATCGGTTCGGCGGGCATATAGTTCGCCTCCCCCGACGCAGCGGCCCGCAAACGCGGACCTGAAGCGGAAAGGGTTCGAAAACTCCTTGAAATTAAGGTGTTGACGAAACGAAAAA
>NZ_JAGHWR010000059.1:0-36282 GCF_017746155.1 Xanthomonas sp. D-36-1 | reverse complement strand
CGGCGATGGGGAGCGTGCGTCTGTGAACCGGGAAATTCCCGCGGAAAGCGCCAGAAATGGCGAAATTCCGAAGTTCCAAAAGCCACTCTTCGGAACGACGCCACCTTCCGCCCTGTCAGGTCTCGTTGTTCAGACCTTCCCTAGCGCGGAAACGTCACCCGGCATCGCGCATCAGCGGCGCAGGTCCCGCCGCTGATGCACGCATGACAGCGCACGCGCCGTGCGCGATGGCGCGCTCTGTTGCCTGCCATCGTGAAAGGCAAGCGAGGCATCAGGCTGCGCAAGGTGACTGAACAGCTGCGGTGGCATCGCGGAAACAGCGTTCAAAGATCCAGCACCAACCGCGGCGAGCGGCTGCGCGAACAGCACACGGTGATCTGCCGATTGGTGGCGCGTTCGGCGTCGCTGAGCATGCTGTCGCGGTGATCTGGCGTGCCAGCCAGCACGCCGGTCAGACAGGCGCCGCACATGCCTTGTTCGCACGACAGCGGCACCTCGATACCGGCATCGAGCAGGGCACTGGCGATGCTGCAATCGGCCGGCACCTGCACCACGCGGCCGCTGGCGGCCAGTTCCACCTCGAACGCGCTGTCGGCATCGTGGGCAAGGCTGGGCGCGGGGGCGGCGAAGTGTTCGCGATGCAGTTGCGCCGCCGTCCAGCCATGCGCCTTCGCCAGCACGGTGAAGTGGTCCATGAACGCCGCCGGCCCGCACAGATACAGCTGATCGCATGCACGCGCCTGGCCCAGTTCCTCGGGCACATGTACGCGTGGGCTCTGCCCGCCATCGCTCAGATGCAGGGACACCTGCCCATGCGTAAAGCCTTGTTGCAGCCGCTGCGAAAACGCCACATCGGCATGCCGGCGTGCGTAGTAATGCAGCACGAAGGGCTCGCCGCGCGCTTCCAGTGCTTCGGCCATCGACAGCAGCGGGGTGATCCCGATGCCAGCGGCCAGCAGCACGTGGCGCTCGCCCGGATGCAGCGGGAACAGATTGCGCGGTGTGGAGATGCGCAGGCGGTCGCCGGGCGCGAGCTGCTCGCACAGATGCCGCGACCCACCGCGCGAGGCGTCGGCCAGCTTGACGCACAGCAGATAGTGGTCGCGCACATGCGGCGCGCTGGCGATCGAGTATTGGCGAATCAAGCCATCCGGCAGATGCAGGTCGACATGCGCGCCGGCCTCGAATGCCGGCAACTGGGCGCCCACCGGTTCCAGCCGGATCGCGCGCTGGCGGTGGCCCTGATCGACGACGTCGGCAACGCGCACTTCATGCAGGCTCATGCGGGTGTCCTCGGCCGTCAGCGCAGGAAGAAGTCGCTATAGCCCTGGCTGCGCAGCCCGCGGCGATACGCGATGGAACTGCGGTCGGCGGGAATATGCACTTCCAGCAGCGGGTCAAGCGGCAGATATTCCGGCCGCTGCGCTTCCACCATGGCACGGTCTTCTTCGAACACGCGCAGGTTGAACGCATGCACGTCTTCCACCGGCAGATGGGTGTCGAAATTGCGGGCGATCGGCACCAGCAGGCGGGTGGTGTGCTTGGACACCGGGCTGGCGGCATTCATGATCACCAACCGCTTGCCCGGCACCGGGAAGTGGATGGTGAGCGTGGCGGTGAAAGGCAGATGCACCTCGAAATGACGCAGCCATTGGAAGTTCGGGTCCACGTCCGGCAGCGGCATGTCCACCGAATAATTTGCCACGCTGCTCAGGTAATCGGCATTGAAGCCGGTCGGTGTTTCGGTGGTGGTGTAGGCCGGCACTTCGCGCTTGTCCGGCTGGGCGAAGGTAGCGGTGTGCACGAAGGCGAAATGCGCCACGTCGATGAAGCCTTCCAGCTGGCGCGCGGCGCTGCCGCCGATGTCGAAGGCCGGGCACACGATCTGCTGGAAGCCGTCTTCGTCCCAGCCCGGCATCGGCGGGATCTGGATGTCCGCATCGCTCACCCCGGCCGGCTTGGCCAGGCACACCCAGATCAGCCCGTAGCGCTCGGCCACCGCATAGGTGTGCAGGCGCATCTTGACCGGGATGTTCTGGCTGGGGCTGGCGGGGATATGGTTGCAGCGCCCGCCCGCGCCGAAGCGCAGCCCGTGGTAGGCGCACACCACGCCGCCGCCATCGGCCGTGCCCATGCTCAGCGGCACCCCGCGGTGCGGGCAGACGTCGCGCGCGGCCACCAACTCGCTGCCCAGCCGGTACAGCACCAGCGGCTCGTCCAGCAGGGTGGCCTTGAATGGCGCCTCGCTCACCTCGCTGCTCAGCGCCACCGCATGCCAGTGCTGGGCCAGGCGCTGCCAGTCGGCAGCGTCGAAAGTGCAGTGCAGCGGCAGTGTGGGGACGGCGACATCCATGGGCGGTCTCTGGCGTGAGGCGGGAGCGGTGCCGATTGACTCTAGGAAGCCGGGGGTGTGTGATCAAACATCGATTTTCAGCCAAGCCATTGCAAAAAATGCAACGTCAACCGAGCCCCGCCGCATGCTGACCTTCTCGCGCTTCACCCGGTATTTCATTGAAGTGGCCCGCTGCGGCAGCATCCGCAAGGCCTCCGAGGTGCTACACGTCTCGGCGTCGGCGATCGACCGGCAGATCCTCAAGGCCGAGGAAGAACTGGGGGCGCAGCTGTTCGAACGCCTGCCTGGCCGGCTGCGGCTCACCGCTGCGGGCGAGTTGCTGTTGGTGGACGTGCGCGGCTGGGAGAAGGCCTATGCACGCACGCTGGAGCGCTTCGACGAGCTCAAGGGCCTGCGCCGCGGGCATGTGGAGATCGCCATGATCGACGCGCTCAGCGAAGGCGTGGTGCCGGCGGCAGTGGCGGCGCTGGTGCAGGAGTACCCGGGCATCACCTTCAACCTCTCCACCGCGCGCAACCAGCGGGTGATGGAAATGGTGACCTCGGCCGATGTGGATATCGGCCTGCTGCTGGACCCGGTCAGCAGCGTGGACCTGGAAGTGCGCGCGTTCGCGGACATTCCGTTGGGGATCGCGATGCCGGTGGGCCACCCGTTGAGCACCCGCACCGAGCTGCAGCTGAGCGAGACGCTGGAGCATCGTCTGTTGCTGCCCGCCGCCCCGTTGATCGTCGGCGAGCACGCCAAGGTGCTGTACCAGCGCCAGCACATCGACGTGAAGCGGCTCACCCACTGCAACGACGTGCGCACGCTGCGCGGGTTGGTGCGTGCCGGTGCTGGGGTTGGGTTGATGTCGTGGCTGGATGCCGCCCCGGATGTGGCCGACGGACGTCTGGCCTTCGTGCCGTTTCGCCAGCACCTGACCAAGCCGATGACGCTGGCGCTGTGCGTGGCGCCGCAGCGTCAACTGTCGCGTTCGGCGCAACTGGCGATCCAGGCGCTGGCAGCGAAGATCGATGCGATGGCGGTGCCGGCGGTGGAGTAGCCCTCATCCGGCGCTGAGCGCCACCTTCTCCCGCCAGCGGGAGAAGGGAGATCGTCAACACCGCCTGCCTTCCCCCGCCTGCAGGGATAAGGTGCCCGAAGGGCGGATGGGGGCAGTCGGCCGGCACGCTCGGCTCGCTGATTTTATAGGTGCGGCTTTCCTGGGCGCGGGCGTTCAAGCCCCACCGGCGCCCCGCCCTCATGCAGCGAGCCTGCCTTCCCCCGCGGGAGAACGGAGATCGTCAATGCCTGCCTTCCCCCGCCTGCGGGGGTAAGGTGCCCGAAGGGCGGATGGGGGCAGTCGATCGGCACAATCAACTCGCTGCCGACCTAGGCTTGGCCATACTGCGCCCGGGCGTTCAAGCCCCGCCGGCACGCTTCCCTCCGCCGGCGCTGCACGCCACCTCTCCCGCCAGCGGGAGAGCGAGGCTCAGCGGAGCTAACCCCTCGCTCGTTACACTTACGCGGCTCACCCCCCACACGACACCCGCAGCATGCAATTGATCGATATCGGCGCCAACCTCACCCACGACTCGTTCGACCGCGATCGCGATGCGGTGCTGCAACGCGCACGCGATGCCGGCGTGGCGCAGCTGGTGATCACCGGCGCCAGCCGCGAGCATTCGCCGCTGGCCCTGCAACTGGCGCAGCAACACCCCGGATTCCTGTACGCCACCGCCGGCGTGCATCCGCATCACGCAGTGGAATTCACTGCCGAATGCGAAGCGGAAATGCGCACCCTGCAGGCGCATCCGCAGGTGGTGGCAATGGGCGAGTGTGGGCTGGATTACTTCCGCGATTTTGCGCCGCGCCCTGCGCAGCACAAGGCCTTCGAACGCCAGCTGCAGTTGGCCGCCGACAACGGCAAGCCGCTGTTCCTGCACCAGCGCGACGCGCATGAGGATTTCATCGCCATCATGCGCAGCTTCGAGGGGCGCCTGGGTGCGGCGGTGGTGCATTGCTTCACCGGCACGCGCGACGAACTGTTCGCGTATCTGGACCGCGATTACTACATCGGCATCACCGGCTGGCTGTGCGATGAGCGCCGCGGTGCGCATCTGCGCGAGCTGGTGCGCAACATTCCGGCCAACCGTTTGATGATCGAAACCGATGCGCCGTACCTGCTGCCACGCACGCTCAAGCCGATGCCCAAGGATCGTCGCAACGAGCCGATGTTCCTGTCGCATATCGTCGAAGAGCTGGCGCGCGATCGTGGCGAGGATGTCGCGGTGACCGCCGCCAACAGCACGGCCGCAGCGCGTGCGTTCTTCCGCTTGCCGGCGCCTGCTAGCACCACAAGCGGCTAACAGCATGGCGCAATCGTGGACACCATGGCGTACTGGTACCGCAGTGCGTGCGTGCCGCATGCCGCACCGAGCCGGCCGTACCTGCCGGCGGTGAGCGCAGTGCTTTTACGCGCGGATCTACGTTGATCAGGCCGCGTGGCATTACGCCGCCAGCAATTCCCACCCCTGCGCATCGCGCAGCCGCAGGCCGGGTGCTGGCGCGTCCACGCTGATGCGCAGGCCGTCGGCCCAAGGCAGTTGCCGTTGTTGCGGGAACCACCGCCGGCGCTGGTCGACCACGATCAACAGGCCGTGGTCATCGCCCAAGGCCACAAAGCCCTCCAGCGGCGGGGCGAAGGGGTGCAGGCTGAAATGATGTGCCAGGCTGCGTGTCACCACCTCGACATTGTTGCTAGGCAAGCCGATTTCGCTCAGGCACAGCAGTTCTTCGCCACGGAACTGGCCTTCACCGGCCGCTGCATCCTGCAAGGCATTGCGCGCGATCAACTCCAGCACTGCGCCATCGGGCCCGGCGAAATACACCGAATGCGACTGCCACGCGCCGTCCAGGGCGAAGTGCTTGCGACCGTGTGGATCGCTCAGCAAGGTGGCGCGTGCGCCAATCCACTGCGCAGCGGCCTGGAAACGCGACGGAGCCACGTTGAAGGCCATATGCACGCTGCCCACCGGGCGCTGCGCCTGCACGCACTCCAGTGCGCTCCAGCCGATGCGCACCGCATTGCCGTGTACGAGCAACTGCAGCACATCGCGGTAGAAGCGCAGGGTCAGGTCGGGGTCCAGGCAGGGCAGTAAGAGATGACGCAGATGCATGGCGGCAATGTCGTTGGAAACCCGGCATTGAACGACCTCAAGCGCAGTTGAGGTCAAGCCGATGCTGCAAGTTGCTTGCATCACAGCGCGTCAGCATCAGCAGGTACGAGTACTGCAGAGAACCGCAGCATGCGATAGAGCGCTGGCAACGCGTTGCCAGCGTTCCTCAGGTGCCTGCGGATGTCGCGCTCGGAACCGCCGTGAACGAGCGGCAGCTGCCGATCCGAGCATTGGCCGCCCAGCGTTGCTCATCCGCAGGCGACCCTGCTCAGATCAACTTTGCCAGCGCCCACAAATGCCGCACCAACGGTGTGGTCTCCAATCCACCCGGCGCGGCGGCCAGGGCCAGTCGCGCCAGCGGCATATGGCCTTCGATATCCAGATAGCGCACGCCGGGCCGCTGCAGCTGTGCGGTGGAGGCGGGCACCACCGAAACACCCAGCTCGGCGGCCACCAGATTGATGATGGACGACATCTGCGGCGCCTCCTGGGTGATGCGCAAGGTCACGCCGGAGTCGCGGCAGGCGGCGAGGATTTCGTCGTACAGGCTCGAGCCGAAACTGCGCGGAAACAGGATGAAGGGTTCGCCGGCCAGCGCCGCCAACGGCGCGCTGTTGCGCGTGGCCAGAGGGTGCGCGGCCGGCACGGCGATCTTCATCGGCTCATCGGCAAAGCGCAGCAACTGCAAATCCGCTGGTGTGCTCAGCCCATAGCGCACAAACGCTGCATCCAGACGGCCATCGGCCAGCCCGACCAGCAGGCTGGCGGTATTGGTCTCTTCCAGCAGCAATTCGACCTGCGGCCATTTGCGGCGGAAGTCGCGAATCAGGCGCGGCACCACCGGGCTGAAAGCAGCAGAGGCAGTGAAGCCCAGGCGCAACCGTCCGGATTCGCCGCGCGCCACCCGGCGTGCGGTTTCGGCGGCGCGTTCCACATCGGCAAGCACGCGGCGCACCTCACCCAAAAACGCCTCGCCAGCCGCAGTGAGCTCGGCGCCGCTGTGGGTGCGCCGAAACAAGGGCGTGCCCAGCTCGCGTTCCAGGGTCTGGATCTGCTGGCTGAGCGGCGGTTGCCCAATGCCCACGCGCGCGGCAGCGCGGGTGAAGTTGCCTTCTTCGGCAACCGCGAGGAAATAACGCAGGTGGCGCAGCTCCATCCATCTGTTCCAGATATGGAAACTGCCACCATCATATATTGGACAGGGGGTGTCCACAGGCGAATACTGGCCTTCCCACGTCGCATGTGTACTGCTGTGTCTTCCTCCCATCATCGCTCGGGCTCGCTGCCTGACCCCTCCACGCGTTCCGACACCGGCACCGATGCCCCTGCAGCGGTGCGCATTCGCGTGGCGTTGTTTCTGGCCGGCTTTGCCACCTTCTCGCTGCTGTACAGCGTGCAGCCGGTGCTGCCGGAATTCGCGCGCGCCTTCCAGGTGGACGCAGCGACCGCCTCGCTGCCGCTGTCGCTGGCGACCGGTGCGCTGTCGCTGGCGATCTTCTGCGCTGGCGCGGTGTCGGAAAACCTGGGCCGGCGCGGATTGATGTTCGTGTCGATCGCCATCGCGGCAGTGCTCAACCTGATTGCTGCGTTCCTGCCGCACTGGGGCGCGCTGGTGGCGGTGCGCACCTTGTCGGGCATCGCGCTGGGTGGGGTGCCGGCGGTGGCGATGGTGTACCTGGGCGAAGAATTGCCGGCCAGCAAGATGGGGGCGGCCACCGGTCTGTACGTGGCCGGCAATGCCTTCGGCGGCATGAGCGGGCGCATCGTGATGAGCGTGCTGACCGACCACACCGATTGGCGCACCGCATTGGCGGTGTTGAGCGCGTTCGATCTGCTGTGTGCGCTGGCGTTCTTCTGGTTGCTGCCGCCGTCGCGCAACTTCGTGCGCCGGCACGGCATCAACCTGCGCTTTCATCTGCGCGCCTGGGCGGGGCATCTGCGCGATCGCAATCTGCCGTTCTTGTTCGCGCTGCCGTTCCTGTTGATGGGCGTGTTCGTGTGCCTGTACAACTACGCCGGCTTTCGCCTGGGTGGGCCGGAATTCGGCTTGAGCCAGAGCCAGATCGGCCTGATCTTCAGCGCCTATGTGTTCGGCATCGTCAGTTCCTCGGTGGCCGGTGCGGCATCGGACCGGTTCGGGCGCGGGCCGGTGGTCACGACCGGCATCGTGCTGTGCGTGCTAGGCGTGGCGCTGACCCTGGCGCACGCGCTGGCGTTGGTGGTGGCCGGCATCGTGGTGGTGACGATCGGGTTCTTCATTGCGCATTCGGCCGCCAGCGCATGGGTGAGCCGGCTCGGTGGCGCGCATCGCAGCCATGCCGCGTCGCTGTATCTGCTGGCGTATTACGCCGGATCCAGCGTGATCGGCGCGCTGGGTGGCTGGTTCTGGCAGCACGGCGGCTGGGGCGCGTTGGTCGGCATGTGCCTGACGCTGTTGGCGATCGCCTTTGCGGCGGCATACGTGCTGCGCCAACGTGCCGACGATGCACGCCCCTATGGCCGGTTTGCTCCGCATCCTGCGCGAGGCGAGTGATGCACAGCGAGCGAGGCTTCTAGCGCGCCCCCTTGCGCCGTGTGGTTTGCGCGGCTGAAGACGTGGCAGCCCTTGCATCCGAGGCTGACTGCGCCAGGGTCGCCAACAGACGCGCACGCCGCCGCTCCAGATCGGCCAGCTGACGCTCGACCATCTGCAGGCGCGCGCGATGCATGGGCGCGGTTTCCGGACACATCTGCGCGCCTTCCACCAGGCGCATGCAATCGGGAAAGCCGAGAATGTCGTCCAGGCTGAAACCCGTCGCGATCAGGCGCTGGATCTGCCGTACCTGCGCGATGCACGCGGCAGGAAAAACCCGGTAGCCGTTGGCGCTGCGCGACGACGTCAGCAACCCATGGGCGTCGTAGTGACGAATCGAGCGCACGCTGGCCCCGGTCTGCAGCGCCAGCGCGCCAATACGCAGCGAGGGTTCGGAAGATGTAGTCATGCGGCAAGGATACGTTGCACGCAAGGCTTGACCCTCACATTGGTGTGAGGCCGGAGGATGGCGGCTCTCTCGTCTGGAGCCCACCACGATGTCTGTTCGCTTCCTGCCTGTCGTCCGCCTGCTGCCGGTGCATTACCTGGTGGCCTGCCTGCTGCTGTTGTGCTCGACCCTGGCGCAAGCCAGCCCGGCCGCCTCCGCTGCCTCGCGCAGCTATACGGTCATTGCGCCCGACGGCGTCGCCCTGGCAGTGCAGGAGCACGGCGCCACCACCGGCCCGGCGATCGTGTTCGTGCATGGCCTGCTCGGCAGCCGCATCAACTGGGATGCGCAGCTGGACGATGCGCGCTTGCAACGCTATCGGCTGATCACCTACGACTTGCGCGGGCATGGCTTGTCCGGCAAGCCGGGCGCGGCATCTGCGTACCAAGAGGGCGCACGTTGGGCCGACGATCTTGCCGCCGTGCTGAAGGCCGCGAGCGCGCGCGATGCGGTCCTGGTGGGTTGGTCGCTGGGCGGCGCGGTGATCAGCAACTACCTGAGCCGGCATGGCGATGCCGGGCTTGCCGGCGTAGTGTACGTCGATGGCGTGATCGAATTGCGCGCCGAGCAGCTGGGCGCGCATCCGGCGATCTATCGCAATCTGGTCTCGCCTGATCTACGCACGCATCTGCAGGCGGTGCAGGATTTCCTGCGGCTGTGCTTCGCCACCCAACCGCCGGCACCGGTGTTCGAGACCTTGCTGGCCAACGCATCCCTGGCCTCATGGGATATGCAGCGTGCGGTGCAGGGCATGTCGATCGATGTCGCCGGCCTACAGCGCACGCGCCTGCCGGTGCTGCTGATGTATGGCGCTCGCGACGCGCTGGTGACCACCGAGCCGACGCTGGCGCGTGCGCGGCAGTTGCAGCCGCATGCGCAGACCGTGGTGTATCCGAACGCCGGGCATGCGCCGTTTCTGGAAGACAGCGTGCGCTTCAATCAGGACGTACTGCAGTTTGTGGAGCAACTACGCGCCGCACACTGAGCGCCGGCAGCAACCTCCCTGGCCCGCAACGCGAACCGATTGCGACCGAATGCGCGGCCATCGCATGATGCTGTACCGTATACAGGCATGCCTCCAATGCGATGCATTGCGCGTCACGCGCGCATCTTCACGACGCCGACGACGGTGTGATGCTGTGCTAGCGCAAGCGTGCCGGCCTGGTTGCCGTTGCGTCGCAGCGGGCGAACGACGCGCTGCTGGTGCAAAGTGCTCCCATGGCTTCCAGAATGACCACATGACTGCTGTCCTCGCCCACGACGACCACGCACTGCAGGACTTCATCGAACGCCATCAGCGCCTGTTCGTGCTGACCGGCGCTGGCTGCAGCACCGATTCGGGCATTCCCGATTACCGGGACCTGCAAGGCGGCTGGAAGCGCCCGCAGCCGGTGACGTTCCAGGCCTTCATGGGCGAGCTGTCCACGCGGCAGCGCTACTGGGCGCGCAGCCTGGTCGGCTGGCCGCGCTTCGGTCTGGCGCAACCCAATGCCACCCATCATGCGCTCGCTGCGCTGGAGGCGCGTGGCCACTTGGAAGTGCTGCTCACCCAGAACGTGGACCGCCTGCATCAGGCCGCCGGTAGCCAGGCGGTGATCGATCTGCATGGCCGGCTCGATGTGGTGCGCTGCATGGGCTGCGAGCGGCGCATGCCACGCACCGAATTTCAACTGTTGCTTGAGCAGGCCAATCCGGGCTGGGCAGCGCTTGAGGCCGCGCAAGCGCCCGATGGCGATGCCGATCTGGACGATGTGGCCTTCGAGCATTTCGTGGTGCCGCCGTGCCCGGTGTGCGGTGGCGTGCTCAAGCCTGATGTGGTGTTCTTCGGCGAGAACGTGCCGCGGGCGCGGGTGGAGCGTGCGTTCGCGCATCTGCAGGCCGCCGATGCAGTGCTGGTGGTGGGCTCGTCGCTGATGGTGTATTCGGGGTTTCGGTTCGTGCAGACCGCTGCGCGCAACGGCCTGCCGATCGCCGCGCTCAACTTCGGACGCACACGCGCCGACGAGCTGCTGACGTTGAAGGTGGAGCAGTCCTGCGCGCAGGCGCTGGCGTTCCTGCACGCGCCGCCGCATTTGCCGCGTGCACGCAGCGTCAATGACGCCAGTACCCGCTCTGCATGACGCAGTGATCCATCGCAGCGGTTGTGCCGGCGCGCGCGGCGCAGTGCAATAAGCACCCCATGTCAGCTGTGGATGCCGCCTTGAGCCAGTTGTTCTCCCCCATCGCCTTTGGTCCGCTTGCGCTCGCCAACCGGATCGTCATTGCGCCGATGTGCCAGTACTCGGCACAGGACGGCCGCGCCAGCGATTGGCACCGCATCCATCTGGGCACGTTGTCGCAATCCGGCGCCGGCTTGCTGATTCTCGAAGCGGCCGCAGTGGTGCCGGAAGGGCGCATCAGTTACGCCGATCTTGGGTTGTACGACGATGCGACCGAGCAGGCCCTGGCCGAGGTACTGCAATCGGTACGACCCTGGTCGCCGATGCCGATCGGCATCCAGCTGGCGCACGCCGGCCGCAAGGCGTCGACCGATCTGCCGTGGAAAGGCGGCGAGGCCATCGCCCCCGACCACGCGCATGGCTGGCAGACCGTGTCCGCATCGGCGCTGCCATTCCGCCAGGGACAGCCGGCGCCGCAGGCACTGGATGAGGCGGGGATCGATGCCGTGGTGGACGCGTTTGCCGCATCGGCAACGCGTGCCGAACGGCTGGGCCTGGAGTTGATCGAACTGCACGCCGCGCATGGTTATCTGATGCATCAATTCCTGTCGCCGCTGAGTAACCAGCGCAGCGATGCATATGGCGGTTCGCTGGAAAATCGCATGCGGCTGACGCTGCGCATCTTCGATGCGGTGCGTGCGGCAGTGTCGGAAAAAATCGCCGTTGGCGTGCGCATCTCGGCCACCGACTGGGTCGAAGGCGGGTGGGATGTGCAGCAGAGCATCGCCTTGTCGCAGGCGCTGGATGCACGCGGTGCGCATTACATCCATGTCTCCAGTGGCGGGCTTGATCCACGCCAGCAGATTCCGCTGCAGGCGGGCTATCAGATTCCGTTCGCGCAGGAGATCCGCGCGCAGGTGAGCACGCCGGTGATTGGCGTAGGCTTGATCACCGAGCCGGCGCAGGCCGAGGCGATTGTGCAAGAAGGCCAGGCCGATGCGATCGCGCTGGCGCGTGGCATCCTGTACGACCCGCGCTGGCCGTGGCATGCCGCCGCGGCGCTGGGCGCCTCGGTCACTCCGGCACCGCAATACCTGCGTTGCGAACCGCGCGATGCGCGGGGCGTGTTCGCCAACTGACTGCACCTGACGTCATACCCAACAAGGACACCGCATGCCGATAGGATTTCTGGGCTTGGGCACGATGGGCCTGCCGATGGCGCACAACCTGCTGCGTGGCGGGTTCGCGTTGAGCGTGTGGAACCGGTCGTCCGAACGCGCTCACTCGCTGCGCGATGCTGGCGCCACGGTGGTGGAGCAACCGCGCGATGCCGCGCACGGCCCGCTGCTGTTTTCGATGCTGGCCGACGACAACGCAGTGCGCCAGACCTTGCTGGAGCGTGGCGTACTGGATGCGCTGCCGGCGGGCAGCGTGCACGTCAACATGGCCACCATCTCGGTGGCGCTGGCACATGAGTTGACCGCGCTGCATGCCGAGCGCGGTGTGGCCTACGTGGCCGCGCCGGTGCTTGGGCGTGTGGAGGTGGCCGAAGCCGGCAAGCTCAATATCCTGGCCGCCGGCGATGAAGCGGCCGTGGCCCGGGTGCAGCCGATGTTCGATGCGCTGGGGCAGAAGACCTGGCACATCGGGCGCGCACCGGAGCAGGCCAATGCGGTGAAGCTGGCTGCCAACTTCTGCCTGGCCAGCGCCATCGGCGCCATGGCCGAAGCCAGTGCGCTGGCACGCGGTCATGGCGTAGATGCGACGCAGTTTCTGGGCATGCTCACCAGCACCCTGTTCGCCGCGCCCGCCTACCAGGGCTACGGCCGCCTGATCATGCAGCGCCAATACCTGCCGGCGGGTTTCACCGCCACGCTGGGCCGCAAGGACGTGGACCTGGCCATCCAGGCTGGCGCCGACAAGCAGGTGCCGATGCCGTTGGGCGAATTGCTGCGCGCAGGGCTGGACGAGGCCATTGCGCATGGCGACGGCAGCGCAGACTGGGCGGTACTGGCGGAAGTCTCGGCGCGGCGCGCAGGGCAGGTCGCCTGATCACCATTGCGCAACGCGGATTGAGTCCTGCGCAAGGCACTTCGCTTCACGCCACGGCGGCCCACCGCTTGCTCACCTAAACATGCAGCAGACCTTCTAAAATGCCGGCTCGTTACAGCCGCCGCTCCAGGGAGGATGCGATGCGACACCTGCAGATCACGCTCGGTTTGACCGAGCGCGCGCCGCGCGCACTGGCTTGCGCCGGTGGCACACGATGACCGACGCGCCGGTCGTCAACCAGGGCCCGGTGGGTCCCGACCATCCCGAGCACCCGGACCACTACCTGTTCGCACAGATCCGCGAAGCGGTCGGCGTGCTGGACGCCGAGTTAGGCAAGCCCGTGGACGAGGCGAGCGAGCGCATGGCCGCGCGCCTGCTGCCGCTGGCCAAGCAGCATGGCTTCGATCAGGTGGACTACGTGGTGCTCAGCCGCCATCTGGGCGAAATCGGCGAGAACGTGTTCCTGGTGCGTGGCGAGCTGTCGGACCCGGCGCATCTGCGTGCACACATCACCACGCAGGAAGCGATGGAAACATCGGTGGACGCATCGCTTGCGCAGCTGGACGAGATCAACCGGCGGCTGATGCTGAGTTTGCCGCCGCGCTGAGTGCATTGCCCGAGGTGCGTGGGGGTGTCGCGCAACCGGCATCGGTACACGCACTGCACTGCCGCGCTACATGTCCTCCTGGCTGCGCGTCATCTTGCAGCGCGAGCGCAACGCAACCACGGTCAGGGCGTCAAACATCGGCTGGATGGCACGCCGGTTTTCGTACCTGTCCGCACGGCAAAAGTTACCGACGCAAGCACTGCGTCGGTGATGTCGCGCATTGGCTATCATGCGCCGATGCGCTCCGACTACATCCTCACCCTGTCCTGCCCCGACCGTACCGGTATCGTCTATCGCGTGACCGGGCTGCTGTTCGACCTGGCCTGCAACATCCTCGACGCGCAGCAATTCGGCGACGACGAAAGTGGCCGATTCTTCCTGCGCGTGCATTTCGACAAACCGGCAAAGACCGACATTGCCGCCCTGGAGCAGCGCTTTGCCGTGCTGGCTGACGAATTCCAGATGGCATGGCAACTGCACGACGCACGCCGCCGCGCGCGCCTGCTGGTGCTGGTGAGCAAGCAGGGCCATTGCCTCAACGACCTGCTGTTCCGCATGCACAGCCGGCAGTTGCCGGTGGAGATTGCCGCGGTGGTCTCCAACCACACCGATTTCGCCGCACTGGCCGGCTCCTACGGCATCGCCTTCCACCATCTGCCCGTGAGCGCGGACACGCGCGCCGCACAGGAAGCGCAGCTGCTCGCCCTGGTCGACGCGCTGCAGATCGATCTGGTGGTGCTGGCGCGCTACATGCAGATCCTGTCGCCGCAGCTGTGCCGGGCACTGGCCGGGCGCGCGATCAATATCCATCACAGTTTTTTGCCCAGCTTCAAGGGCGCGCAGCCGTATCACCAGGCGCACGCGCGCGGGGTCAAGATCATCGGCGCCACCGCGCACTACGTCACCGAAGATCTGGACGAAGGCCCCATCATCGAACAGGACGTCGCCCGCGTGGACCACGCCATGACCCCGCGCGACCTGGTCCGCTTGGGCAGCGACATCGAATCGCTGGTCCTGGCGCGCGCAGTGCGCCGCCACGTCGAACACCGCATCGTGCTCAATGGACATCGCACGGTGGTGTTTCGATGAGGCGGGGAGTCGGGATTGGGGATTGGGGATTGGGGATTGGGGATTGGGGATTGGGGATTGGGGAATGGGGAATGGGGAATGGGGAATGGGGAATGGGGAATGGGGAATGGGGAATCGGGAATCGGGAATCGGGAATCGGGAATCGGGAATCGGGAATCGCAAAATCAAAGGCTAGGGGCTTGCCCGGACGGTTCCGTTTCGCAAGCCGATGTGAACCACAAGCTTCAAACGCGAAGTAGAAAAGACAAACAACGCCCCGCTTCTGCTCTACCGATTCCCCATTCCCCATTCCCGATTCCCCAATCACGGCTCAAAGCGATACCCCGCGCCATAGACCGAACGGACCCAGTCCTCGCCGCCAGCGTCGGCGAGCTTGCGGCGTAGATTCTTGACGTGGCTGTCGACAGTGCGGTCGGTGACGATGCGGTGGTCGGCGTAGAGCCGGCCCATCAGTTGCTCGCGCGAGTACACCCGCCCCGGGGCGGCAGCGAGGGTACGCAGCAGGCGGAATTCGACCTGGGTCAGGTCCAGGGTGCGGCCGTCCACGCTGGCGCGACAGGTGTCTTCGTCGATCTGCAGGCCCGGTGCCGGCGCGCCGTGGGGGTCGTGGCGATGCCGGCGCAACACTGCCTGGACGCGCGCCACCACTTCGCGCGGGCTGAACGGCTTGCAGATGTAGTCGTCCGCGCCGATCTCCAGGCCCAGCAGGCGGTCGATTTCCTCCACGCGCGCGGTGACCATGATGACCGGCACCGCGCTTTCCTTGCGCAGGTCGCGGCAGATGTCCAGGCCGCCGCGGTTGGGCAGCATCAGGTCCAGTAGCACCAGGTCCGGCTGCTGCGCGCGGAATGCGCCCAGCGCTTGCGCGCCATCGGCGATCCAGTCGTGCGAATAGCCGGCCGCGTGCAGGTACTCGCCCAACACCGCGGCCAGGCGCGGTTCGTCCTCGACGATCAGCACATGCCCGATCGGGGACGCGCTGCTCATGCGACCAGACCCGGCAAGTGCAGCACCATACGCAGCCCCCCCAGTGCGGAAGCCTCGGCGTGAATCGAGCCGCCATGTGCCTCGGCGATGTTGCGGCAGATCGCCAGGCCCAGGCCGCTGCCACCGCTGGTGCGATTGCGCGAGGCCTCGGTGCGGTAGAAGCGTTCGAACAACCGCTCGCGCTTGTCCGCATCCACCCCCGGCGCGCTGTCTTCGACCACCAGTTCCAGCACCGCGCCACGGCGTACGCAGCGCACCTGCACCGTGCCGCCGGCGTCGGTGTAGCGCAGCGTGTTTTCCAGCAGGTTGCCCAGCAGTTGCTGCAGACGGCGCTCATCGCCGTCCACCTGCAGCGGGCCGGCATCGACCTGCGCCTGCACCTGCAGCTGCGCGGCGGCAAAGCGCGCGCGCAAGCCGTCCAGCACGGTTGCCAGGATGACCGCCAGATCGACGGTAGCGCGCCGATACGCCAGCGCACCGACGTCGGTCAGCGACACGTCGTACAGGTCCTCGATCAGCTTGCCCAGCTGGCCGACCTGCTGGTGCAGCGACCCCAGCGAGTTGGGTGTCATCGGCCGGATGCCGTCCTGCAGCGCTTCCAGTTCGGCGCGCAATACCGCCAGCGGTGTGCGCAGCTCGTGCGAGATGTCGGCCATGAAGTCGCGCCGCGCGCGTTCGTTGTGCTCCAGCGCTTGCGCCAGCAGGTTGAAGTCGCGCGCCAGCTGGCCCAGTTCGTCGCGCGCCGCGGCGTCGATGCGGGTGGCGTAGTCGCCCGCAGCGAGCAGGTGTGTGGCGTGGGTCAGGCCGCGCAGGCGCCGCAGCAAGGTCCGCGACAACAGCCAGCCGAGCACCGCGGCGACCAGCAGGCAGGCGCCGCCGATCGCCCACCACGCGCGTTGCTGCGCGGCGTAAAAGCGCGCGTCCGCCGCCGCAAGCGCCTTCTGGAACGGCAGCATCGCCATCCAGCCGACGGTGCGGCCGCCAACCACCACCGGGCGCAGGATGTCGTGGCGGCCGACATCCGGATTGCCGATCACCGGCGTGTAGTCCTGGTCGAGCAGTGCGAAGCGAAACACCGCACCGGTCTGGTCGGAAATCGGCGGCGCCTCGCGTGGCGGGCCGGGGCCACGTTCCGGGCGCATCAGCACGAACCAGGCATCGGGGTTGTCGCGAACGAACTCCCAGTTGCCGTGCCGCGCGTATTCGGCCCTGACCCGCGGCAAGGTCTCCTGCATGCGCTCCACGCCCTGTTCGTTGAGGTAGTCCAGGAACTGGCGTTTGACGAAGGCCTGCACGGCGATGCCGTTGATCAGCAGCACCGCCACGCACGCGGCGAGGATGGCGAGAAACAACTTGGCGGTGATACCCAGTTTCATCGAAGAGGTGATGCGAAGCGCGGTAACCGGAGCTGCTGCGTATTAGCCGGGTCGCGGCAGTGGAAATCAAGCGCGTTCATGCCGCCGCCGGCAATCTCCAAATTTGCTGCACATTCGCGCCGTAGCGTGGCCACATTCGGATAAACCGTGAGTTCGCCGCATGTTGCCCGTCGCCGCCCATCGTTTTCGCACTGCGTCCCTGCGCTGGCTGTTGCCCGCCGCCGTGACCACGCTCATGGTCGCGTGTTCCTCCAGGCAGCCGCCGCAGATGCCGCAGGCGCAGGTCGGCGTGCAGACGCTGAAGGTGCAGCTGCTGGCCGTGGACCAGACCTTGTCCGGCCGCACCGTGGCCTATGTCACCTCGGACGTGCGCCCGCAGGTCGGCGGCATTTTGCGCAAGCGGCTGTTCACCGAAGGCCAGGACGTCCAGGCCGGGCAGGTGCTGTACGAGATCGATCCGGCCAGCTACCAGGCCGCGTACGACACCGCCAAGGGCGATCTGGCGCAAGCCGAGGCGGCGGTGTTGTCGGCCAGGCCCAAGGCGCAGCGCTACCAGACCCTGGTCGGGCTGGACGCGGTCAGCAAGCAGGACGGCGACGATGCGTTGGCCACGCTGCGCTCGAACGAGGCGGCCGTGATCGCGGCCAAGGCGTCGTTGCAGACCGCGCGCATCAATCTCGACTACACCCGCATCCTCGCGCCGGTGTCCGGCCGCATCGGCACCTCCAGCTACACGCCGGGCGCGCTGGTCAGCGCCGGCCAGAGCGAGGTGATGGCCACCATCAACCAACTCGACCCGATCTACGTGGACCTCACCCAGTCCAGCGCACAGCTGCTGCAGTTGCGCCGCCAGCTCGACGCCGGCCAGCTCAAGGCGGTGGATGGCAAGGCCGAGGTGACGCTGCAACTGGAAGATGGCAGCACCTATGCGCGCAGCGGCACGCTGGAGGTGGTGGATGCCGCGGTCGATACCGCCACCGGCACCGTCAAGCTGCGCGCGGTGGTGCCCAATCCCGAGCGCCTGTTGCTGCCGGGCATGTATGTCACCGCGAAACTGTCGATGGCCGTGGACGAGCAGGCCATCCTGGTGCCCCAACAGGCGATCAGCCGCAACAGCAAGGGCGAGGCAGTGGCGATGGTGGTCGGCAGCGACAGCAAGGTCGCGCAGCGGGTGCTGACCACCGGCGATGCGATCGGCGACAAGTGGGTGGTGCGCCAGGGATTGAAGGCGGGCGACAAGGTCATCGTGCAGGGCTTGCAGAAGGCGTCGGTCGGTGCCGAGGTCAAGGCCGTGGAAGTGAGCCAGACCGCTGCGGCCGGCACGGCCGCCAACGCGTCGCCATCCACGCAGGCCACCGCCGCGGCGGCGCCCAAGGCCGACTGAGGAACCGCCATGGCCCGTTTCTTCATCGACCGTCCCATCTTCGCCTGGGTCATCGCCATCGTGATCACCCTGGCCGGCGCGCTCTCGATCCTGTCGTTGCCGCTGGAGCAGTATCCCAGCATCGCCCCACCGACGATCAACGTCAGCGCCACCTACACCGGCGCCTCGGCGCAGACCGTGCAGAACTCGGTCACGCAGATCCTCGAGCAACAGATGACCGGGTTGGACCACCTGCTGTACATGTCCTCCAGCAGCAGTTCTGCCGGCACCGCCTCGATCACCCTCACCTTCGATTCCGGCACCGATCCGGATACCGCCCAGGTGCAGGTGCAGAACAAGGTGTCGCAAGGCGAGGCGATGCTGCCGGAGGCGGTGCAGAGCAATGGCGTGACCGTCACCAAGTCCATGGGCAGCAGCATGTTCATGGTGCTGGCCTTCACCTCCGAAGACGGCAGCATGGACAGCACCGACATCGGCGACTACATGGTGTCCACGTTGCAGGACCCGATCAGCCGGCTCAACGGCGTTGGCGGGGTCAACGTGTTCGGCTCCGAATATTCGCTGCGGGTGTGGCTGGATCCGGACAAGCTGCGCACCTATGCGCTGATGCCCGCGGACGTGAGCAACGCGATTTCGGCGCAGAACGCCGACGTCTCTTCCGGCGCGCTGGGCGCGTTGCCGGCGGTGCAGGGCCAGCAGCTCAACGCCACGGTCACCTCGCGCAGCAAGCTCAAGACCCCGGCGCAATTCGAGGCGATCGTGCTGAAGTCGCAGACCGGCGGCGCCACCGTGCACCTGCGCGACGTGGCGCGGGTGGAGCTGGGTTCCAAGTCGTATGCATCCAGTTCCAAGTACAACGGCAAGTCGGCCTCGGGCATGGGCCTGGAGCTGGCGACCGGCGCCAACGCGCTGGCTGCCGCCAAGGCGGTGGAAGCCAAGCTCGAACAACTCAAGCCGTACTTCCCCACCGGGCTGAAGTACGAGATCGCCTACGACACCACGCCATTCGTGCGCATTTCCATCGAGGAAGTGGTCAAGACCCTGCTCGAGGCGATCGTGCTGGTGGTGTTGGTGATGTACCTGTTCCTGCAGAACTGGCGCGCCACGCTGGTGCCGGTGATCGCGGTGCCGGTGGTGCTGCTCGGCACGTTCGGCGTGCTGGCGCTGCTCGGCTATTCGATCAACACGCTGACCATGTTCGCGATGGTGCTGGCGATCGGCCTGCTGGTCGACGACGCCATCGTGGTGGTGGAGAACGTCGAGCGCCTGATGAGCGAGGAGGGCATGTCGCCGCGGCAGGCCACCTACACCTCGATGGGGCAGATCTCCGGCGCACTGGTCGGCATCGCCCTGGTGCTGACCGCGGTGTTCCTGCCGATGGCGTTCTTCGGCGGCGCCACTGGCGAGATCTACCGCCAGTTCTCGGTGACCATCGCCGCGGCGATGCTGCTGTCGCTGCTGGTGGCGCTGACCCTGAGTCCGGCGCTGTGCGCCAGCCTGCTCAAGCCGATCGCGCACGGCCAACAGGTGGCGCGCAAGGGCGTGCTCGGGCGCTTCTTCGGTTGGTTCAACGTGCGCTTCGACCGCGGCGCCGATGGCTATGGTCGCGGTGTGGGCAAGCTGATCGGCCATCGCAAGCTCGGCGGGCTGGTCTATCTGGCGCTGCTCGTGGTGATGGCGCTGTTGTTCTGGCGCCTGCCCAGCTCGTTTCTTCCCGACGAGGACCAGGGCATGCTGATGGTGATGTTCACCACGCCGGCCGGCGCCACCCAGCAGCGCACGCAGCAGTCGATCGACCAGGCGTCCGAGTTCATCCTCAAGCAGCCGGAAGTGGCGGGGATGATGACCATCTCCGGCTTCAGCTTTGCCGGCAGCAGCCAGAACGCGGGCATGGGTTTCATCAAGCTCAAGGATTGGGCGCAGCGCGATGCGCCCGCGCAGGAGATCGCCAACCGCATCACCGGCGCGATGATGGGCACGCTGCCCGATGCGCAGGTGTTCGCATTGTCGCCGCCGGCGATCAATGGCCTGGGTACCAGTTCCGGTTTCACCCTGCAGCTGCAGGACGTGGCCGGCAAGGGCCACGACGCGCTGGTCGCCGCGCGCCAGCAACTGCTGCAACTGGCCAACGCCGACAAGGACCTGACCGCGGTGCGCTTCAACGGCCTGGAAGACGCGCCGACCTATCGCGTGCAGATCGACGACGCCAAGGCCGGCGCGCTTGGTCTGAGCGCTTCGGACATCAACACCACACTGGCCACCGTGATGGGCGGCAGCTACGTCAACGACTTCCTCAACAACAACCGGGTCAAGCGCGTCTATGTGCAGGGCGAGGCGAGCGCGCGCATGCTGCCCGCCGACATCGGCCGCTGGTACGTGCGCAACAGCAGTTCGGAGATGGTGCCGTTCTCGGCCTTCTCCAGCAGCGCGTGGGCGTATGCGCCGCAGGTGCTGAGCCGCTTCAACGGTGTGGAGTCGATGGAGGTGACCGGCAGCGCCGCCAGTGGCATCAGTTCCGGCCAAGCGATGAACGACATCGCCGGGCTGGTGGGCAAGCTCGGCAAGGACGTGGGTTACGCCTGGTCGGGCATGTCCTACCAGGAGCAGGCCGCCGGCGCGCAGACCTGGATGCTGTACGCGGTGTCGTTGGTGTTCGTGTTTCTGTGCCTGGCCGCCCTCTACGAGAGCTGGTCGATCCCGATCTCGGTGATGCTGGCGGTGCCGGTGGGCATCGTCGGCGCACTGCTGGCGACGTGGCTGCGCGGGCTCTCCAACGACATCTACTTCCAGGTCGGCCTGCTGGCGACGATGGGCCTGGCGGCCAAGAACGGCATCCTGATCGTGGAGTTCGCCAAGGAACTGGAAGAGAAGGGCCAGCCGCTGGTCGATGCCACTCTGCATGCCGCACGCCTGCGCCTGCGCCCGATCGTGATGACCTCGCTGGCGTTCCTGCTCGGCGTGCTGCCGATGGTGGTCAGCAGCGGCGCCGGCTCCGGCGGCCGCCATTCGCTGGGCACCGGCGTGCTCGGCGGCACGCTGGTCTCTATGCTGCTGGGCATCTTCTTCGTGCCGTTGTTCTACGTGATGGTGCGCAGCGTGTTTCCTGGTAGGGCGTCTGATCACGCGACAGCCGCCGAGACGTCCGAGGTGGCCCCGTGATGCGCTACGGCGTTGCAGGTGTGGCAGTGGCCTGCGCCATCGCCTTGAGTGGCTGCGTCAGCATGGCGCCGCAGTACGCACGCCCGGACGCGCCGGTGCCCAGCGTGATCGGCAGCACCGGCAATGCGGACACCGGCATGCCGAATGCAGCCGCGCTGGATTGGCGGCAGGTGGTGACCGATGCGCGTCTGCAGCAGGTGGTCGCGCTGGCGTTGGACAACAACCGCGACCTGCGCGTGGCGGTGCTCGCTATCGAGCAGGCACGCGCGCAGTACCGCATTCAACGTGCGAACCTGTTTCCCTCCGTCGATGCCACCGTCTCGCACACCGCACACCGCACACCGCGCAGCGCGCCGCGGCAGCGACCAGTTTCACCGGCGCGGCGCAGATCATCCGCAGCGCCAGCGGCGAGGTGGGCGTCAGCAGCTGGGAGCTGGATCTGTTCGGTCGCATTCGCAGCCTCAAGAACGAGGCCCTGGAAAGCTATCTCGCCAGTGAGCAAACCCAGCGCAGCACGCGTCTGAGCCTGGTGGCTGAAGTGGCCAACGACTGGTTGACCGTGGCCGCCGATCAACAGCGTCTGGCGCTCGCGCACCAGACCCTGGACAGCCAACGCAAGACGCTGCGTCTGACCGAGCTGCAGCACGACAACGGCATCGTCTCCGGTCTGGATCTGGCGCAGATCCAGACCAGCGTGGAAAGCGCGCGCGCTGATGTGGCCAACTACACCACCCAGCTGGCGCAGTCGCGCAATGCCTTGAATCTGGTGGTAGGCATGTCGGTGCCGGTTGCGTTGTTGCCTGCCAGCGATGCGATCGAGACGGGAGTGGCGCTGGCGCCGTTGCCTGCCCAGCTGGAATCGCGGGTGTTGTTGCAGCGCCCGGACGTGCTGTCGGCCGAGCACACGCTCAAGGCCGCCAATGCAGATATCGGTGCGGCACGTGCGGCCTTCTTCCCCACCATTTCGTTGACCGCCAATGCCGGGCGCGGCAGCGATGCGTTATCCAGCCTGTTCGATGGCGACCATACGTGGTCGTTCTCGCCCAGCGTGAGCATGCCGATCTTCCGTGCCGGCGCGTTGAAGGCCGAACTGGATGTGGCCATGTTGCAAAAGGACATCACCATTGCGCAGTACGAACTGGCGATCCAGACCGCCTTCAGTGAAGTGGCCGATGCACTTGCCGAACGCATGCAACTGGAAGAACGCATGCATGCGCAACAGGCCATGGTGGACGCCGCACAACGCAGCTTCAGCCTGTCGGATGCGCGCTATCGCAATGGCGTGGACAGTTACCTGGTGGCGCTGGATGCGCAGCGCACGCTCTACAGCGCACAACAGACACTGATCAGTTTGCGGCTGACCGAGGCGAGCAATCGGGTGACCTTGTACAAGGTGCTCGGCGGTGGCGCCGATGCGCAGAGCGGCGCGTCTGTGGCGGATGCGGTGCGTTAGCGTATTCCCCGCACGATCGTAGGAGCGGCGCAGCCGCGACAGACATTGTCGGTCATGCCTGTCGCGGCTGAAGCCGCTCCTACAACAAACATATTCCGATCAAACTGCACCAGCGTCAGCTTAGGCACTTGGGCAAATCGGCGCTGCACCGGGGACGTGCCCGGGACAGCGCCTTGCCCAATCCCCAATCCCGATTCCCTAATCCCGGCCCCTCAACGCGCCGCATTCGCATTCATCACTGCATTGCGGTTGGCATCCAGATACTGCGCCGGGTCGCGCATGCCGGTGGTATGGCATTGGCCGGTGGTGTGGCCGCGATTCACGCCACCCGGCAGCTGCGCATTGACCTGCTCCACCGTGCCGTCTTCCGGGTCGTTCAACACCAGATCCGAGGCAGCGTTGCAGTAATCGTTGGTGTACCAGTTGGTCTTGGCGAACGAGGTGGTGTAGTAGTTGACCTTGGCGCGTGCATCGGCCGGAATGCCGGCCAGCCAGGCCTTGGCGCCGTCGTAGGTCATGTCGCTATTGGTGCCGCAACCTACGCCGAACCACGAACCCACCGCGGCCAGCACGCCGGACAGATTGGTGCCTTGATACGGCGTGCCCACCGACTGCATCACCCGCCCACCGGTGGCGTTATCCAGCCCGCTCCAGTAGTAGGTGTACAGATGCAGCGCAGCCATGCCGCCCTGGCTGTGCGCCACCGTGGAGAACGACGACCATTGGCTGGCGAACTGGGCAAGCCGCTGCGCAAACTGGTCGTTGCTGCGGTTCTGCTTGGCATCCAGGAAGGTCGAGGCATTGGTGAATTGCGCCTGCGGCCATACACCGTTGGAGCAATAGCCGTGCACCAGCACCAATTGCGAGCCGGCGGCCTGAGGCTGCGCCGTCGCCATCGCGGAAGCCAGTGCAGTGGGGCGCGGGCCCATGCGCATGCTCTCGTCGATCCCCGTGCCGGCGCGGGCGAGACTGGCGCGGCGAAGCGCTGGCAGCTGCAACGGCAGCGCGCCGGCCTGCACCAGCGGAATGTAATGGTCCGGGTCTTCAATGCGCAGGCTGCGCAGCGTGAACGGTGCCCGCGCACCGGCACGCGCAATCCAGCGTTCGTCCAGGCTCAGTGGCAGCTGGCCTTGCTGCGGCGTCAGCATGCCGCCGATCCAGGCCACCGGTACGTCCTTACCCTTGGCATCGGTGCCCCATACCTGGCCGAACACCCTGTAATGCGACGGTGCGTTGCCACGTGCAGCGACCGGTAGCGCAATCGTCAGCCGCGTGCCCTCAGCAGCGCGTGCGCCCAGTGCATTGCCGAGCAGACGCAACGACGTATCCACCACCGGCACCACATGCTCGCTGGTCCGCACGAACGGCTGGCCAGCCTGGTCGTGCCCATGCACGATGACCTGCGCAATCCAGGTGCCCTCGCTCGTGGGTTGGAACGTGCCGCCGTACACGCCATCTCCGGCGGCGCCATCGTCGTGCTTGCCGTCATCGGCCATCGGCAGGCTGCGCACACCGCCTTGCGGATCGATCACACGCAGGCTTGCCTGGTCGATCGTTCCGGCTTGTGCCGTCAGCAGCGTGGCGCCGCGTGCATCGTTGCCGCTCAGCAGCGCGTTGAGCGTGAGCGATTGGCCAACCTGCTGCTGACGCTCGCGCAGGTACGAAGCAAGCTGCGTGCGCGCATCGCCTTCCATCAGCACGTAGCCACGCTGCGCCACCGGCGAGGCCGACTGCAGCGTCAACGACCATGCGCCGTTGCGCGCCGACTCCACGGCGTAGCGCATGCCGCTGGTGCCGTGCTCGGCGGTGCCCAGCAGCGTGCGCTGCGCGTGCAGCGGTGTCGCCACCGCCGCGGCGCGTGCGCCGGCAAGCTGAGGCGCAGCCACTGCTGCATCCCAGGCCTGATCGCCGGACAGCACCATGAAGCGCAGATGCCCGTTTTCCACCGGCAAGCTGCCTTGCCAGCGCGCGGATTGACCGGCCGGTGCCAGTTCCACCGGCAGCAACGCACTCTTGGACAAAATCGCCGACTCGGCCGGATCTGGCGCACGCATCTGCGCGAACTCCTCCGGTGGGCCAGCCAATTGCTTGGGCTGCAACTCGGCTGCCGCAAGCGGTCCAGAGAGCAGTGAGAGGGAGCACAACAGCGACAACAGCGACGGCTTCGGCATGGCAAGATCTCTCCGTGAGCATTGCAGAAGCGATGCCATCGCGCACGGCAACGACATCGGATGCAGCGCCCCCTCGCCGCGATTCGTCGATGGTTATACCGCGCTCTTGTGACAGGTCTGCTGTGCACTGCAACACTCACGGTGCTGCGTGCATGTCGCTAGAAATCAAAGGACACCGAGTGTGATCTGGGTCGCGGACGCGGCGCTGTTTCAGAGAAAAGCATGCAGCGATGAAGACCGAATTCTCCTTCAATCTCGGGCACTGCCGCTGTGGCGGCCAGATTGCCTTGACCGCCATGGGACGCAGCGCATTCAGACGCTCTCATCCCCGCCGACCTCGCCACGGACTCACCGCCCGATCAGTAGCGGTGTGACCGCTTCAAGCCCACGTTGACTGGCACACCGACACGTTGGTCTTGACGTCTAATCCGCGGCCACGGAGCTAACCCGATCCTGCGACGCCTTGCACGAGCGATAGTGCGCAACCCACTCCACAGACTGGGCGATGCCGCCGAACGGGTAGAGGTGCAAGCGGACATCTCCATGCGCTTCCGTCAGGCGGCCGACGAGGTGATCGACAAAGCGATCCGGCCCCGCGTTGCCGAATAACTTGCCAATGGAGACGCCATAGTTTGAGAGCACCGACGCGCAGGCGCCGACACCGCAGCTTGCCGCATAGCGTGCGAGGGTCCCGACACTGGCAGGACCGGGCACGCCCACCCGTACCGGATGCGTCATGCCGCGCGCGCGCAGCGCTTCCAGCCATGTCATCACGATGTCGGCATCGAACCCGAACTGCGTCACGATCAGGGGCGCCATGCCGCGCTCCTGGATGCTGCGGCACTTGCGTTGCAGCACGTCCCATTGTTCTGTCGTGCGCATGATCGGATGTCCCTCCGGATGACCCGCCACGCCGATGGTGCGGATGCCTGAGCGTTCGAACACACCCGTTTCGATCAGCGACACGCTGTCGGCAAAGGGTCCCTTCGGAGTGGACGGATCACCTGCGATCACCAGGCAGCCGGTGACGTCGGCCTCACCGACCAGGCGCGCGATAAAAGCCTGCAGTTCCTCGAGCGAGCCGATGCGACGCGCGGAAAGATGTGGCACCGGTTCGAAACCAAGGCGACGCACCATCTGTGCTGCGGCTAGCCGCGCAGCCTCGGTTTGGCCTGGCAAGTAGGGAATGAACATGGCGCAGCCAGGCAGGATGCGCGGCGCCGCGTTGGTCAGCGCGCCGATGTCCTTGACGCTGACCTCCAGCGAATAGGCGTCGGTGATGGTGCTGGCACCGCTCGGCGTGTCTGTAGGAATCACGGGTCTTGCGGTCTTGTCATGATGATTGGGTGACATCGCAACGACGCGCTGATCGAGCGGAAAGGAGCCCCAAATCCACGTGAGGTCGCCGCTGAACTGGCGAAAGGCTCAGTCTTGCTGCTCGTCATCGCCATAGAATTTCACGCCAAATTGAATGCGCTTGCGACCGCTGTCCACACGATGCCGATTGGTGTCGCGCAGGGAATAGACGCAACCGCAGTATTCCTGTTGATAGAAGTTCTCGCGCTTGCTGATCTCAATCATGCGTGAGGCGCCACCGCCCTTGCGCCAGTTGTACTCCCAATACATCAAGCCGGGATACTTGGCCGCGGCGCGCATGCCGCAGTCGTTGATTTGCTGCATGTTCTTCCAGCGCGAGATGCCCAGCGAACTGGTGATCACCGGAAAGCCGTGCTCGTGGGCATACAGCGCGGTGCGTTCGAAGCGCATGTCGAAGCACATGGTGCAACGCACGCCGCGCTCAGGTTCGTTTTCCATCCCCCGTGCCCGCTCGAACCAGTTGTCCCGATCGTAGTCGGCGTCGATGAAGGGCACGCCGAACTGTTCGGCAAAACGCACGTTTTCGTCCTTGCGCAACGCGTATTCCTTGCGCGGATGAATGTTGGGATTGTATAAGAAGATGGTGTAGTCGATGCCGGAGGCCAGCATCGCCTCCATGACCTCGCCAGAGCACGGCGCGCAGCACGAATGCAGCAAGACCTTGGCGTGGCCGTCAGGCAGTGGAAGTGGCATGCGTTGGGCAGTGGAATCCATCAGTGGGGTCCTGGCGTATAGGCAGTGGCATTGGCCGGCGCACGCGCCAGTTCGATAAACGCGCGCAGATAATCGATCGCGATGTCCGCCTCGCGCGCGCCCAGATAGATCTGCTTGGGGATGCCGCGCGCACCCAGCCGCACCGGCACCACGTCCATTCTGGCCGCATATTCCTCGACCAGCCAGCGCGGCATGGCGGCCACGCCGCGGCCGCTGGCCACCATCTGCATCATGATGTCGGTGGTTTCGATGGCCTTGTGGCGCCGCGGCGTGACGCCGGCCGGCAACAGGAACTGGCTGTAGATATCCAGGCGCTCAAGATCCACCGGGTAGCTGATCAACACCTCGCGTGTGAGCTGCTGTGGCTTGACGTAGGCCACCGACGCCAACGCATGGCGCTTGGCCACGACCAGCACCTGCTCATAGTCGAACACCGGCTCGAACCTGAGTCCTGGCTTGAACAGCGGGTCGGGCGTGACCAGCAGATCGATCTCGTAGCCGAACAATGCGCCGATGCCGCCGAACTGGAACTTCTGTTTCACATCCACATCCACATCCGGCCACGTGGCCAGATACGGCGCCACCAACTTGAGCAGCCACTGGTAGCAGGGATGGCATTCCATGCCGATGCGTAGTGCACCGCGCTCGCCCTGCGCAAACTGCCCCAGCCGCTCTTCGGCCAGATCCAGTTGCGGCAGCACCCGGTTGGCCACCGCCAGCAGGTACTGGCCGGCCTGGGTCAGGCGCAGGCTGCGCCCCTCGCGCAACCAGATGTCGGTGCCCAGCTGCTGTTCCAGCTTCTTCATGCTGTGGCTCAGCGCCGACTGGGTCAGATTCAGCACGCCTGCGGCGGCGGTCAGCGAGCCTTGCTGCTCGACCTGCTGGACGATGGTGAGATGGATGCGCTCAAGCATTCAAATGATCCGAATTCATGGATTGTTGAAATAACACCATTTTACTTCATTGAATGCGAACCCTAGCATCGGGACTCGTCGTTCAATCGCTGCCGTGTGAACGGGTTCGGACCAAGGCGCGGCCAATGGGTCGGGCCGCGATCTTCCTGTCGCACTGCACGAGGTCCCCACCGCGTAAGGTTGCCTAGCATGACTGTCAAACACCCACTCCGCATCGTCGCGGTTTCCGGCGGGATGCAACGCCCGTCCAAGGCCGTCGCCCTGGCAGAACACCTGCTGGAGCTGATCGCCGATCAGGTGCCGTGCGAGCGCCATTTGGTCGAAATTGGGGCGTTGGCACCGCACTTCGCTGGCGCGCTCTGGCGTACCCAAGTCCCTGGCACGGTGGAGCAGGCGCTCTGCCTGGTAGAGCAGGCCGACGTGCTGGTGGTGGCAACGCCGGTCTACCGCGGCTCGTTCACCGGACTGTTCAAGCACTTCTTCGATTTCATCGATCAGGATGCCTTGATCGATACCCCCGTGCTGCTCGCTGCAACCGGGGGCAGCGACCGCCATGCGTTGGTGATCGACCATCAGCTACGCCCGCTTTTCAGCTTCTTCCAGGCACGCACCTTGCCGCTGGGCGTCTACGCAACCGACCGCGACTTTCTGGACTACCGCGTGCACAACGACGCGCTGGCCGAGCGGGCCAGGCTGGCGGTGCAGCGGGCACTGCCGCTGATCGAGCTGACGCGGCATGCACGTTCCAGCGTCGCGCAGGGCGTGGCTGCGGCCTGAGGGGCGCAGCGCAAGGTGGTGCGGCCGGCCACCGCGCCGTCCTCGGCCACAGGATCGGTCGGCGTGCCCGCTGATCCGGATGTCAGGCCTGCATGCCGCCGGCATTACCCGCTACGCAGCGCATACGCGCGTCCCATCTTAGAAACAAGGCATCAGTTCGCAATGACTCACACATTGGATTTCACCATCAAGAGCCTGCGCTTCGACGAGGACTACCATCCCTCGGCCACGACGCGCAACACGACCAACTTCGCCAACCTGGCCAGAGGTCTGCGACGTCAGGAAAATTTGCGTAATACGCTGGCGATGATCAACAACCGCTGCAACGATCTGGCGCACTGGGATAACCCCAGCCGTGACCGTTACGCGGTGGAGCTGGACATCATCTCCGTCGAAATGCACATCGGGGAACGCGCGCTGGACGATGCGTTTCCGTTGATCGAGATATTGAAACCCACCATCGTCGATCGGCATACCGGTGCGCGCATCGACGGCATTGCCGGCAATAATTTCTCTTCCTACGTGCGCGACTACGATTTCAGCGTGCTGCTGCCAGCGCACAACCAAGATGCGTCCGGCTTCACCATCCCGGACGATTTTGGCGACCTGCACGGCAAGCTGTTCAAGCACTTCGTGCACTCGCCTGCGTACTGCGCGCACTTCAACAAATCGCCGGTCATCTGCATCAGCGTCTCCACCAGCAGAACCTATCACCGCACCGGAAACCGGCACCCCATCCTGGGGATCGAATACCGGCAGGACGCGTTTTCGTTGACCGACCAGTATTTCGAAAAGATGGGCCTGCAGGTGCGCTATTTCATGCCGCCGAACAGCGTTGCGCCCTTGGCGTTCTACTTTTTCGGCGACCTGCTTGGCGACTACACCAACCTGGAGCTGATCGGCACCATCGCCACGATGGAAACGTTCCAGAAGATTTACCGACCAGAGATCTACAACGCCAACGCTGCAGCAGGGCCGACCTACCAACCGAGCCTGAAGCATCAGGATTATTCGTCCACCCAGATCGTCTACGACCGCCAAGAGCGCAGCCAGCTCGCCGTGACACAGGGCAAATTCACCGAAGAGCATTTCATCCGGCCCTACGGCAACCTTCTTGCGCAGTGGGCGTCCAGCCATGCTTCCTAATCAACCAGAACGCACGACATCCCTCATCATGACAAAGCTGCTCCCCACCTCAACCGCCGGTAGCCTGCCCAAGCCGTCCTGGCTTGCCCAGCCCGAAACGCTCTGGTCGCCCTGGAAATTGCAGGACGCCGAACTGATCGAAGGCAAGCAGGACGCGCTGCGCTTGTCGCTGCAGGAACAGCGGCACGCCGGCATCGACATCGTCAGCGACGGCGAACAGACGCGTCAGCATTTCGTCACCACCTTTATCGAACATCTCAGCGGTGTCGATTTCGAAAAGCGCGAGACGGTCAGGATTCGCGACCGCTACGACGCCAGCGTGCCGACCGTCGTTGGCGCGGTCAGCCGTCCGAGATCGGTGTTCGTGGACGATGCCAAGTTCCTGCGCCAGCAGACCGGCCAGCCGATCAAGTGGGCGTTACCCGGCCCGATGACGATGATCGACACTCTCTTCGATGCGCACTATAAAAGCCGCGAAAAACTGGCATGGGAGTTTGCCAAGATCCTCAATCAGGAAGCCAGGGAACTGGAAGCCGCCGGCGTGGACATCATCCAGTTCGACGAGCCGGCCTTCAATGTCTTCTTCGACGAGGTCAACGACTGGGGTGTTGCCACCCTGGAGCGCGCGGTGGAAGGTCTGAAGTGCGAGACCGCCGTCCACATCTGCTATGGCTACGGCATCAAGGCCAATACCGACTGGAAGCAGACGCTGGGCTCGGAGTGGCGCCAGTACGAAGAATCGTTCCCCAAGCTGCAGACATCCTCGCTGGACATCATCTCGCTGGAATGCCACAACTCGCACGTGCCGATCGATCTGATCGAACTGGTTCGCGGCAAGAAGGTGATGGTCGGCGCCATCGACGTGGCAAGCACGACGGTCGAAACGCCGCAGGAAGTGGCCGAGACGCTGCGCAAAGCGCTGCGCTTCGTGGATGCCGACAAGCTCTATCCCTCCACCAACTGCGGCATGGCACCGCTTGCCCGGCACGTGGCGCGCGGCAAACTCAGTGCGCTCAGCGCAGGCGCGCAGATCGTGCGTGGAGAACTGTCGGCTTAGCCCAACTGCCACCGCAGTGCGCCACGTGCCGTCGGGTGGCCTGGCGTGTGCACAAACGCGACAGATGCCGGTCGCGCACATCGGCCATGATCGTCGGCGGCAGCGCACCGGCGTCGCCGGAGCCCGCTCGCTCCGGCGCCATGCATGCCGCAACGCTAACGGCCCAGGCATCCCATCGCAGGCCGCATGGCACCAGCCCGGCTCTCAGCCGCTGCGTGCACAGCGACGGCGTGCATACAAGGCCGTCAGCAGCGGCACCAGCAGCGAGGTGACGATGACCGCGCTGGCCACCAGCGCCGTCGCGGCCGGCGCTGCGGGTGCGAACTGCGGCGCCATGCCGGCGATCAGGGCCGGAGTGGCCACGGCGGCACCGGCCGTGCTGGAGGCGGCCACGCCGGCGGTGCCGTTGCCGCCGCCGATCCAGCGGTCGGCCAGCAGCAAGGGCAACCCGGTGATCACGATGACCGCCACGCCCAGCAGCACGCCACTTGTGCCGGTGTGGGCGATGGTCGACAGATCCAGCGTGTTGCCGAGCGCGAAGCCGAAGAAAGGCACCAGCGTCCTGGTCGCCTGTGCGAAGAACTGCCGCAGTTGCGCGTCGAGGTTGCCCAGTGCAAAGCCCAGCAATAGCGGCAGCACCGCCCCGACGAACAGATGTGGTTCGAAGCTGGCCAGGCCGCTGGCACCGAGGATCAGCATGGAGATCAGCGGGCCCGATTCCAGCGACATCAGCACCACTGCCCCTGCGTCTTCGCTGCTGCCGTATTGCTGCATCAACGCGGCGTACAGCCCGCCGTTGGTCATGTCCATCGCAGCCACCAGCGCCAGGACCGACAGCCCGGCCAGCGGCCCGCTCGACACACCGCCGATGGGAAGGAGCGGTGCGCACAGGACTGCGACGAGCCAGGCCACTGCGATCTTGGTCAGTACCAGGCTGCCCGAACGGCGCAGCACCCGTCCGGAGGCGCGCAGCTGGATGGTTGCTCCCATGCAGAAAAACCACACCGCCAGGATCGGAACGGTGCCGCTGATCAGACCGTTGCTGAAAGACCCCAAGGTGCTGCCGGCCTGCGGCCAGAGCGTGTGGCAAAGCGCCCCGAGCAACAAGGGGACCAGCATCATCCCGCCAGGAAGCCGCTCCACCGTGGTCTTGATACGCATCTGCGTTCCAGTGAGCGCGTCACCACGCGCCGGGCTGGCAGCATCGCGCAGGCACCTGCGTGCATGCAGATCCCGGCGCGAACGCACGCAGCCGCACACGAATGCACCGGTCATGACCGCCGCAGCAGCCATGACCGGCGCTGCCGACCTTGCTCAGTAATTGACCTGCAACTGCAGGCGCAGCAAATCGCCTTCAACGACCGGATACGGCGCGGTGCTGACGTCGGTGCGCTTCATCTTCGAATAGGCGAACACCAGTTCCAGCGCATCCATCGGCTGCCATTCGACACCGGCTTCCACTTCGTCCAGACGCATGCGCGGGGCATTGGTGTCGAACTTGGAGCCGCCGCGGTAGGTCTGCCATTTCAGGTACGGCAGCAAGGTGCCGTAGTTGAAGTCGTGCTTGAACATGGCCTGCACATAGCCGCCGCTCAGCGAGCGGGTGCGGATGCGGCGCTGGGCCACATCCAGTTCCGGGCCACGGCCCACCGTCCACTCCGCCTGCAGGCCGAACGGCTGCGGGTAGTAGATGATGTGCGCGGCCACGCGCTGGTCGGTATAGCCATTGGGCTCGGTGATGGCCGGGGTAAAGCTGCGGCCGCCGATATTCACTGCTGCCGCAGTCGGCACGAAACGGCCGGCGTAGGCGTCGGCGCCCACTTCCAGATACTGGCCGTTGGCGAACTTGAACGGGTAGGTGGCGTGCACCACCGCGTGCATGCTGTCGTTACGCTCGGCGCGGTTGGCGCCCTGGCCGTTGTACACGCCGGCACCGATCACGCCGTAGTCGCCCGACCCCTTCAATCCAGACTTGACCAGATCCTGGAAGCGGCCCTTGGCCACGGTGGGGCTGTAGTAGAACACCGCACCGATATCGCGTTCGTCGCGCAGGCCCGAGTTCAGTGCATCGGCGCGATCCAGCGAGAGCCGGTTCTGGCTGGACTGCAGATTTTCCCAGCCGTACGGCATTTTCGATTGACCCACACGCACGCGGTATTCGCGCTTCTTGTCGAAGAAGATATCGGCGTAGGCGTCGCGCAGCTGCGCAAAGTTGGAGGTGGTGGAGCCGGTGGGCGTGCTGGCAAAATCCGGCTGGAAATACAGCGACACATGCTCGTTGAGATCGCCACTCAGCACCAGGCGCGCACGGCGGATGCCCAGGCTCTGGTCGTTGCCGATAAAGCGGTCACCCGGCGCGCGCAGGTCCTGCGCATCGCCGCCGACGCCCTGGTTGTAACGGATCTGGGTGTAGCCGCGCAGGCTGAGTTTGTCGTACCACTTCTTGCCGACGTCGCCGGACTTGGCCGGCGCTGGCGTTGCAACCGGCGCAGGCATAGGCGCGGCCTGGGCAATGGCAGTGTCGGCGGGCGTGGTGGCGCCCGGCGTGGGCGGCCGCGGTTGTGCGGGCGCGGCCGGCATCGCCGATGCCGGCAGCTTGCCGTTTTCGTCCACCTGCACGAAGGTGCCCAACTTGTCGCGACCTGGCGCCGGCTCGGCGAAGATCTGCTTGGTCTTGCGGTCGACGTACAACTCCAGCTCGGCGGCCAGCGTGCTGCCGCTGGCGGTCGCGCTGAGGGCGCACAGAACAGTGGCGAGATTGCGTTTTTTCATTGGTCCGGCTCGTGCAAGGGAAACGGGTCGGCGGCTGCGTCGATCCGGTGCTGCCAAGAGGGCGGCTGCACGGCGTGGAAGCGCCTGCCAGGCGCCGGTCGTCCTGACGTAGCGGCAATGGCAGCAGTTATATTTAGATTTGATGTCATTTTGGTGACACTGCCGGACTTCGCTGTCGCGGCCCTTGTGTCACCGTCGTGTCGGGGCGATGGCAGTTATGCGACCAACGTGAGGCAGGCACAGCTGCGCGCGTTATGGGGTGCAGACGCTCTTACAGAACTGGATTCGGAAGGTGAGGGCGTGGCATCACGGAGACCGCGCACGCCCTGCCGTGCCTTCGACGTCGCGCATCGCCGATGGTTGCGTAGCCTTAGCTGCTGGACTCGCCAGCGCGGGGCGCGCCTGCGCCACCATTGAGCTTCGGCAAGCACGTGCAGTTGCAAGCGACATCGGCAAGGTCACGCTGCCATCTGCTGCGCCCGGGAGTGCGTCGCGCAGCGCCAGGCTGTGCAGGTCTCCAGCGCTGGCAGCAATCCAGTGCCGCATCGTCGCGCTGATCGCACCACGCGTTGACCAACCGAGATGCACGGTTGCTGATCGGCCGTTAGCGCAGCGCTACGGCCGATCGCCTCAACCAGTGCCACTGGTCCAACGCACTGGAGATCATCCCGACACGCGCAGCCACGCCGACCAGCCGGCTATCGCTGTCGGTCGGATATCGGTGAAGCACCAGGAAGTTCGCCGTGATCCCTGGCGGCCACGGGGCACCTCCTTGACGATGCGCGAACCACCGCGTGCCGAACGGCCCGGCAGCGCAGTGGTCCCGGCCGTGACTCAGCGCGCCGCGAGTGCCGCCGCCACCGCATCGCGCAACGGCGTGGTGGGGCGGCCGATCAACCGGCCCAGCGTATGGCGATCATCGAACAGGGCGCCGTCGCGCGAGGCCGCCGAGCACTGCGCCAGCACCTGCGCAAAGCCGGACGGCAGGCCGATCTGCACCAGCGCTGCCGCGTAATCGGCTTCCGGCAGGTCGTGATAGGCCACCGGCTTGCCTGACTGCTGCGCCACCTCGGCGGCGTACTCGGCCATCGTGAAAGCGGTATCGCCTGCCAGCTCGTACACCTGGCCGGCCTGTGGGGCATCCGAAGCCAGCACTGCAGCCGCCGCAGCAGCATAGTCGGCGCGCGTGGCGGCGCTGATCCTGCCTTCGCCCGCACTGCCGAGCACTGCGCCGTGGGCGACTTCTGCGGCGATCGAGCCGGTGTAGTTCTCGGTGTACCAGCCATTGCGCAACAACGCGTGCGGCACGCCGCTCTCGCGTAGCAGCGCCTCGGTGGCCACATGCTCGGCGGCCAGCGACAGCGTGCTGGTATCGGCATGCAGGATGCTCGTATACGCCAGCAGCTCCACCCCGGCGCGCTTTGCCGCCTCGATCACGTTGCGGTGTTGCGGCACGCGCTGGCCGACCGCATTGGACGAGACCAGCAACACGCGGCCCACGCCGGCGAAGGCCGTGTCCAGGCTTTGCGGGTTCGCATAGTCGGCCTGACGTACCGCGATGTCGCGTTTTGCGAACTCGGCAAGTGACGCGGTATCCCGGGCCGTTGCTACGATGCGGTTGGCAGGCAGATGGCCAAGTAGCGCTTCGACAACCAGCGCACCCAACTGCCCGCTGGCGCCGGTGACAAGAATCAGGGGGGAAGTAGATGTCATGACGGGCTCCGGTAGGTTTGCATAAGAGATTTGGTCTACTATCTAGACCTAATTGATCGCCTGCATAGTGTCGGCGCCGCCCAGGCCTCCGCAAGGAGGCAGTTTTGCTCCCCCTGGTTACCGTGAGATACCCCACGTGAATGCGATTGCCCTGTTCCCGCTGCCGCCGTCCCTGGAAGGACCCTTCGACGCCACCAAGTGCCCGGTGCGCGATGTGCTCGACCAGATCGGCGACAAGTGGACCCTGCTGATCCTGCTGACGCTGATCCCCGGCCCGTCCCGCTTCAGTGCCATCCAGCGCGCAGTGCCGGACATCTCCAAGCGCATGCTGACCCAGACGCTGCGCAATCTCGAGCGCAACGGCATGATCACCCGCAAGGTCTACGCCACCAAGCCGCCGAGCGTGGAATACGCGCTCTCCAAGCTGGGAATTGCACTCCTCGGCCCCGTCTCGCAACTGCTCACTTGGGCGGGCGAGAACCACGGCAGCATCCGCGCCGCCCGCGAGCGATTCGATCGCGCACAGCAGGCGGCAGTGGCGTTGGATCCCGACGAAGCGATGGCATAGGCGCGGCGCTGGGTCACCGCGATTCAAGCCAATGCGCTGAGGTGGTGCAGCGGCGCTCCCGCGTGCGCATCGGCTGTCAGCCCTGACTGCAGAATGCGCTCGCGGCGTCCTGGCTTACATGTCTCTCATGTGCGGTTTGACGCGTGAGGTCAGCCGCGCTGTGAAGTGCTGTCGGGTGAAATGAATTGTTAGGCGCGGCCAAGTTGGTAATCCCCCCGCCCATTAGCAGACGCCAGAAGTGGAATTTTCTCGTACCCTTTCTCGAGGAGGTTCCAT
>NZ_JAGHWR010000058.1:0-32733 GCF_017746155.1 Xanthomonas sp. D-36-1 | reverse complement strand
TGTTCAGACCTTCCCTAAGTGACGGATCCGTTCTGTCTCAGTTGTTGTCTGGCTCGATCGACCGAACCCGGTTTGTTCTCCTCTGAAAATCAAAACTGCATCACGTAACGAAATCGCTGAGACGATTTGTCGGGTTGGCATGTTGCAGAAACTCAAAATCGCTGCACCAGAAAGTAATCGATTAAACATCGATAGAGATCTGGAATCACCTTCAACGCCGTATCTCATCGTCAAAAGCGCAAGCGATTATCTGCTGTTTGAGATGTTCGCAAATGCCACTGCGTGCTCTTTCAAAGCGCAGTACATCGCACTACAAACCGTGGCCGCTGATCGTCCTTGCACCATAAACTCACACTCAGGAGTGATCAAAATGATCCAGAAAAAAAACCGTCGTTGTGCGCTTGCGGCATGCAGCCTCTCGCTTGTGGCGATGGCGCTGTGCATGAGCGCAGCTGTTGCCGCAGCGGTGCCCGGGAAGGAAACGGTTACGTTGAGCCATGTCTTCGCCACGCTGCAGAACGGCCAGCAGGATCAGAAGCCCGAAGATGTTGCCGCGTGTCGCAAGCAGGTTGCGGAGCCGACGTCCAAATACCTGGGAGTGGCGGTCACCACCACCTATTCCATCGATGTGCAGTCGAAGATGATGAGCGCTTCGGCGTCGCTGCCATCGCCTGTTGCCACGCAGCCGCTGATGCTCACGGTGCCGCTGTCGCCGTTGGGGTTGTCTGGCGAGTATGCGTTTGGTGCGTTCCGGCCGAGCGCACTGCCCAATACCTATGTGCTGTTCTCGATCGGTCTGAATTTCAAGGGGCCCAAGTCGTCCGTGCTCGTGCTCAACAGCGACAAGCGCTACAACTGCCTGGTCACCAGCGATCCGGCGCCCTTCAAGGGAGCCTTGAGCAGCCAGCTTGGAAAGGACCAGGGGCGTTGATGTTGCAGCATCCCAGTCGCCGCCGTACGGGCCAGCCGACCAGGGCTTCAGCGCGTTCGGCCAACCTCTGCGCGGCGGCGTCACAGAGCAGGATGTGCCCAGCACAGGGCGCTGGCGATGGGCCGAGCGGGTGGCGTTGTTCGGGACGCCATATCCGAGCAAGCGGCGTGGCCGCCTGCCGCAATGTCTGGCGGGCAACCACCCCTCAGCGATACGGCCCCGGCCCACGCCAGACCGGTTCGCCCTGGCGGTAGACCTCCATCATGTTGATGACCTCGCGCGCGTCGCCGATGGACTTCAGCTCGGGCGAATCCGGTGGCAGCAGGCGGCATTTGCTGGAGCCGCGTTTGAGCGCGACATCCAGCGGGCAGATCATGCGTTGCTGGGTGCCGGGCAGGATGATGGCGATTTCCTGCATGCCTTGTTCTTTCCATGCGCGTAGCTGGGTTTCGCTGCGCACGTCGTAATAGACCTGGAAGCCGCCGATATCCAGGCTGGGCTGGGCGTTGTTGCGGTCGTTGCGGCGGCCCTGGCTGATGGTGGGGGTGTTGGCCATGCCGTCTTCGGCGCCGTCGGCGGGTTCGTCGAGCATGCCCGGCGGGCGGCCGGTCCAGGTGTCCGGGCGGCGCTGGGCGGATGCCGCCGGGGGGGCGGGCGGTTGCGGCGGCGTGGGCCGTTGCTGGCGACGCGGCTGGCGGCGTTCGGCCAGGCTGCCTTGCGCGGTATCGCCCTGCGGCGGCACCGGATTTTTGGCTTGCCGCACCAGCGTGGACTGTACCGGCGAGGCAGCCGGTGGCGGCTGCACGGGCGTGGGTGTCGGTGGCACCGGGGTAGGCGAGGGCACCGGCTCATCGGGCTGCGAGGTGTCGCCGACGAAATCCACCTTGATGCGTCCACCGCTGGCCGAGCCCTGCGGCGGGGTCATGGTGGGGGTGGAGGCCGACAGCAGGATCAGCAACATCAGCACGTGCAGCAGTGCGCTGATCAGCGCGGCAATCCACGGTTCGATGCGTTCGATCAGCGGCTCGGTGCGTGGCAGCCAGTCGCCGGCTTCCAGATGGATGTGCAACACCTGCAGGGCGCCGTCGCGCACGCGGTAGACCAGCACATACGGGGTTTGCTTGACCACCCATTCGCGGGTGCCGGGCACGCGGCCAGCGCGGCCACGGCCAGGTTGCTCGGCCAGCGTGCGGGTGGCTTCCAGCACCTGCCGCGCCAGCGCGGCAGCGGCGGTCGGGTTGAGCGCGTGGTAGTGATCCTGGGCGTGTGCAAGCTGCGTGGCGGCCGGGACGGTCCAGTCACGCCGTAACATCAACGCCCCATCTGGCGAACAGTGCGCTCATCTGTGCCGGAGCCGTCAACGCGCCCTGATCTGCAGCGGCAATCCCTTCCTGCACCGCGGCCTGGAAACTGGCGTCGGTCACGACGCGGACCACCTCGCCCCATCCAGCCGTCTCGGGCAGCGTGTCGATCAGCATATGGGCGTCTTGCTTGATGGCGGACATGGCACGGCGGTGGGGGAGCACTGCGCAAGTCTACCCGCGCCGCTCCTGTTCGCGTGTGGCAGGCGCTGGCGTCCTCGCGCGGCGTTCACCGGACAGGCGGCAAGCGCCTGCGCGGCAGCGGTCTGGGGTAGCGTACAGCCGTGCCGCACGCGGTGCAGGGCAGCGACCGGCGGTGCTGCCGCCTGCAGAAAGTGACACTTGGCACCTTGTTCGCGCCCATGGCTGGTTTCATTCTGCGCGGGTCGCTCCACTCATTCGCAAAGGACTCGCCATGCCCGCCGCTGCCATCGCACCCCTGACGCCGTATCTCTCGATGGCCGCCATCGGCTACCTCTACTACCGGCGCATCCGGCGCAGCTTCGGCCGGCAGCAATGGAAGCCGGTGGCCACGGCGGTGCGCAGCGCCGTGCTGCTGATCGCCGTGGCAGCACTGACGTTCGCGGTGTACGGCTTGCCGCAGGTGCGGCTCGGTATTGCCGCAGGCACGCTGGTGGGCATCGGCCTGGGTGCGCTGTCGCTGCGCTACACGCATGCCGAATGGGTGGATGGTCAAGGCTGGTACACGCCCAATCCCTGGATCGGCGGCGGTTTGATGCTGGTGCTGCTGGGGCGCCTGGCCTGGCGCTGGGCCGATGGCGCATTCACTGCCGGTGCGGCGGCGGCCGGTTCGCAGGCCAGCCCGCTGACCCTGGGGATTGCCGCGGCACTGGTGCTGTATTCGCTGGTGCACGTGGGCGGGTTGTGGTGGCGGCTGCGCCAGCTGCGCCTTCAAGCAAACTTGGCAAGGCCGGCGCTCTAGGCGCCGCCACCCGCCCTGCGCGTTCACACCTGCGAGCGGAACGGAAACACCAGCTTCTCGCCAAGCTTCTGCCGCAACGGCCGCGCGCGCCAGCGCTCCAGCGAATATTGCTCGGCACGTTGCAGATCGCGCTCGAACACCTCGGTCATGCGTGCAGCCAGCGTGCGGTCGTAGACATTCAGGCTGGCCTCGTCGTTGAGGCGGAACGAGCGGATGTCGAAATTGGTGGAGCCCACCGAGACCAACAGGCCGTCGATGATCAGCAGTTTGGTATGCAGCATGGTGGGCTGGTATTCGTGGATCTCGATGCCGGCCTGCAGCAACGGCTCCCAGCTGGCCTTGGAAGCCAACCGGACCGAGACTGCATCGATATGCTTGCCGGGCAGCAGCACGCGAATGTGCACGCCGCGCGTGCGTGCTTCGAGCAGCGAGCGGGTGATCAAGGCATCGGGTACGAAATACGCCGCAGCCAGGTCGATGGTGTGGCGTGCGGCGGCGATGGCGATCAGATACATCAGGTGCATGCTTTCGCTGCCGCCGGCCGGCGAGGCCACGAACAACTGCGCATCGCTGTCGCCGGCAGACTCCAGCGCCGGGTAATACTGCGCGCCGTTGACCACACGGCCGGTGGTCTTGATCCAGTTGTCGTTGAAGGCGGTCTGCACCTGCGCCACCACCGGGCCCTCGATGCGGTAGTGGGTGTCGCGCCAATGGTCCGGGTCCTGCGCGTCGCCCATCCATTGGTCGGCCACGCCGACCCCACCGGTGAAGCCGATGCGGCCATCGATCACCAGCAACTTGCGGTGGGTGCGGTTGTTGATGCGGTGCAGGTTGTACCAGGCCAGGGGGCGGTAGCGATGCACCTCCACGCCGGCCTCGGTCATGGTCTCCACCAGCGCATGGTCCATCTTCAGGCTGCCGCCCCAGTCGATGGTGACCCGCACGGCCACCCCGGCACGCGCGCGCTCGGACAAGGCGTCGCTGAACTCGCGGCCGATCTCGCCCGACCAATAAATATAGGTCTCGAAGGTGATGGTGTGCTGCGCGCTGCGGATCGCGTCCAGCATGGCTGGAAAGATCTCGCGGCCGTTATTGAGCACGTCGATCCTGTTGCCGGGCAGGATGGCCGGCCCCAGCAACACCGACATCTCGCGCTTAAATTGCGGATCGGCGACGTCGTACAGGTGTTTGGGGATGTGCTCGAGCTTTTTCTCCGGCGTGGCGAAGTTGAGCAGCAGCAGCCCCACCAGCAAGGTGACCGCCACGGCGGCCACGATGATCCATGTCATGCATCCCACTCCGATGTCCCGCCACTGCGGGCGCAAGCGGCCGGCATTTTGGCAAGGCCGGTGGCATGGGGTTTGTGAAGGGGCTGCAGCAGGTGGGATGCACGCGATGTGCTGCCTGCCTCACTCCACCAGATGCAGGTAGTTCGGTGGTACATGCAACGTCAGCCAGATGCCGTTGTCGGCCTGGTGAAAAAACATCGCCGTCCTCGTGCATCTGCAGGCTGTGCACGCGTAGCACGCCAGGTGCGCCGTGCCGTGCGCCGATCGTGGCGGCGGTCTGCGGATCAGCGGACAGATGCACATGATAGCGTTGCCCGGGCTGCAGACCTTGGACAAGGATCGCTTCGAGAAAGCCGGTCGCGGTGCCGGGGTACGGCATCGACGGTGGCATGCGCGCCACATGCGCCAGAGCGACGGTCGCTGTGGAGTGGCCTTGGACTGCGCGGATTTGCCGACCATCGGCAGACAGCGCAATGCGCTGCTTGTCGTTGCTGGAGACCACTGCACGGATCAGGTCTGCGTCACGCGCCCTTCCAGCGGCAGCGGCGGCAGCGATCAGGGCATCGATGTCGGCCCATCCTTCGCGATCCAGCGTCAGCCCGATGGACTGCGGCGCATGCCGAAGGACATCGGAGGAACTTGCTGGTCTCGGTGTGCAGCGAGCGCATGTGCGGTGTTGGGGGCGTGGCGCGTGGCGCGTGGATGCGACTCTAGTGCCGCGTGCTGCGGCAGACCCGACGCATTGCACGATGCGGCATGCAGCGCGTGTCTGCATGCGGCGTCGCGCAGGCGCACATCCACATCCACTTCTGCGTCTGCCGCATCACGGTGGCGGGCTGTCGGTCGACATGGCAATGCCGCGTTGCGCCTCGAGTTCGGCCAGGCGGGCGCCCAGGGCCTGCCGGATGGAATGGTAGGCGCTGGCACCCATCACCAGCCGCCGCGGTGGCGGGGCGTGTTCGGTGCTGGCGATCATCGCGTCCACCATGCGTTGCGGGTCGCCAGCGATGACCCAGCTGCCATCGTCCAGTGCGCGGCTGAGCGCTCCGACCGGCGTGTCGGCGTAGTCGGCAGGAATGTGGGTGCGTACCAACGCGGCGCCGAAATTGGTGCGGGCCGGGCCAGGCTCGGCCAGGGTGAAGTGGATGCCGAAGCCGGCCACTTCCTGCTGCACGGCTTCGACGAAGCCTTCGATGCCCCACTTGCTGGCGTGGTACAGGCTGAAGCCGGGATAGGCGATCTGCCCACCTTCCGATGACACCTGCACCACGTGCCCGCCGCCCTGCTGGCGCAGCCCCGGCAACACGGCCTGGATCAGTGCGATGGAGCCGATGAGGTTGGTGTCGATGACCGCGCGGACCTGCGCTTCGGTGGCGGCCTCGGCCGCGCCCAGCGTGCCGTAGCCGGCGTTGCTGACCACCACATCGATGCGACCCAGCGCTGCGAATGCCTGTGCCACCGCTGCGTGCACGGCTGCAGTCTCGCGCACGTCCAGCTGCAGCACCGTCGCTGCATCGCCATACCGGGCCTGCAGATCGGCCAGCGCGTGTGGTTTGCGGACGGTGGCGACGATCCGATCGCCGCGCGCCAGCACGGTCTCCGCCAGGAGGCGGCCGAAGCCGGACGATGCGCCTGTGATGAGCCAGGTCTTGGACATGGGAGTGGCCTTGTTCGCTGGAGAAGGCTTCACTCTAGGAAACGGGTATTGCTGGGTCTATGCCATAAAATTCGAATGACTTGATGCGGTTTTACCACCAATGTCCAAGCCCAGCTTCAACGATCTGGTCGCCTTCACTGCGGTCGCCACGCACCGCAGCTTTCGGCGCGCCGCCGCTGAGGTGGGCTTGGCGCCGTCTTCGCTCAGCCATGTGATCAGCGCGCTGGAGCGCAATCTCGGCGTGCGGCTGCTGCACCGAACCACCCGTAGCGTGTCGCTGACCGAAGCCGGCGAACGCCTGTACGCAAGGCTGGTACCGGCGCTGCAGGAGGTGGACCACGCGTTGCTGGCGCTGGACGATTTCCGTGGCGGGCCCACCGGCACGGTGCGCATCAACGCACCGGAAGTGGTGGTGCAGGTATTGCTGCAGCAGGTGGTGCCGCACGTGCTGGCGCGCCACCCGGCGCTATCGGTGGATCTGGTGAGCGAAGGCCGGCTGGTGGATATCGTGGCTGCAGGATGCGATGCCGGCATTCGCTTCAGCGAGTCGGTGCCGCAGGACATGGTGGCGGTGCCGTTCGGTGGGCCTACGCGCTTCCTCGCCGTCGCGGCGCCAGCCTATCTTGCGCGCGCGGGGATTCCACCAACGCCCGATGCCTTGCACCGGCATGCCTGCATCCGCCATCGCATGCCCAGCGGCAGGCTGTACCACTGGGAGTTCGAACGCCGTGGCCAGGAAGTGGTGATCGATGTGCCCGGGCGGCTCACCCTGGACCAGATCGCACCGATGCGCGAGGCGGCCGAAGCCGGCCTTGGCATCGCCTATGTACCCGAGTACGCGGTAAGCGCCGCCCTGCAACGCGGCACGTTGGTGCCTGTGCTGGAAGCATGGTGCCCGGCCATCCCGGGGCTGGTGCTGTACTACCCGGGGCATCGGCATCTTCCGCCGGGTCTGCGCGCCTTCATCGAGATGCTCAAGGAGGTGCTGCCGCAGCACGGCTGAAGCGCGCGTCACGGCTGCGACCATGGCGCTGCCTGCACGATCACGCGTGCGCCAACGCGGCAGCAAACAGCAGAACCTAGGGGTGTGCGGTGCTATGGTTCGCGCCATGCATCCGGCCGCCGCCATCCGGTTCGCTGCCACCTCGCTGCAACCGGCAGCGCCGGCCGATGTCACCTGGCTGTTTCTACTACTGCAGCGGCGAGCAACGCGCAGCATGGTGAGCGTCACCGGCACGGTGGCCGGGACCCGCTGCAGGCGACGCTGCAGCCGGACGGGCGGGGCGGGCATTGGCTCGCGATCGAACGCGCCCTGCAGCAGGCAGCCGGTGTGTCGGCTGGACAGATGGTGGCGCTCGCGCTGGCGCCCGTTGCCGAAGAACCCGCGCCGCTGGTGCCGGACGACCTGCATGCAGCGTTGGCCGCGCAGCCGACCGCGTGTGCGACCTGGGACGACGTCACCGCCGTGGCGCGGCGCGAGTGGATCTTCTGGGTGGTGTCCGGCAAAAAGGCCCAAACGCGGAGCAAGCGCATCGCCACCGCATGCGCCATGCTGGCCTCGGGCAAGCGGCGTGCGTGCTGTTTCGATCGCTTGGGCAAGGACCGCCACGCGCTGGCGGCACCCACGCCAAAAGCGGGCTGAAGCAGGCGGCCCGGTGCGCGAGTTGCCGCCATCTATAAGCCAAAATGCTTACATGCGTCACACAAGCGCGCACCTATACTCCGGGGCTGTCCCACCGAAGAGGTTCTGACCGCATGAGCGCACCCCCATCGTCTCCGATCGCTGCCGGTTCTGGCACAGCTGCCGGTAGCCTTAGCCGCTCGGTGTCCAACACGCTCAAGGGCTCGGCCGGCAACCTCGTCGAGTGGTACGACGTCTACGTCTATTCGGTGTTCGCCACCTACTTCGAGTCGCAGTTCTTCTCCAAGGAAGACAAGAACGCCACCATGTTCGTGTGGGCGATCTTCGCGATGACGTTCCTGATACGCCCGATCGGCGCGTGGTATTTCGGTCGCTTCGCAGACCGTTATGGCCGCCGTCTGGCGCTGACCATTTCGGTGTCGGTGATGGCGCTGTGCTCGTTCGTCATTGCAATCACGCCCACGGTGGCCACGATCGGCATCGCTGCGCCGATCATCTTGCTGGTGGCACGCCTGCTGCAGGGCTTTGCGACCGGTGGCGAATACGGCACCAGCGCCACGTACATGTCCGAAGCGGCGATTCCGGGCCGGCGCGGCTTCTTGTCCTCGTTCCATTACGTGACGCTGGTGGGCGGGCACGTACTGGCGCAGACCACATTGCTGATCATGTTGCATTTCTTCGATGCGTCGCAGGTCTCCGAATGGGGCTGGCGCGTGGCGTTCGGGCTGGGCGGCATCGGCGCGTTGGTGGTGTTCTGGCTGCGTCGCACGATGGACGAGTCGCTGAGCTCCGAGTCCATCGCCGATTCGCGTACCGGCAAGGCCAGGGCCTCCGGCTCGATGCGCGAATTGTTCGTCAATCAGTGGCGTCCGCTGCTGTTGTGCTTCCTGATCACCGCCGGCGGTACGATCGCGTTCTACACCTATTCGGTCACCGGGCCGAAGATGATCCAGACCGCATTCGCCGGTGGCGATGTGATGGCCGGCACCATCATCAACCTGGTCGCGCTGACCGTGCTGATGCTGATGCAACCGGTCGGCGGCTGGCTGTCGGACATCGTCGGGCGCAAGACCTTGCTGGTGTTCTTCGGCATCGGCGGCGTGCTCTACACCTGGTTCCTGGTAATGGAACTGCCCAAGCAGACCGACTGGCTGACCGCGTTCGTGATTCTCACTGTGGGCTTTGTGATCCTGACCGGCTACACCTCGATCAATGCAGTGGTGAAGGCGGAATTGTTCCCCACGCATGTGCGCGCGCTGGGCGTCGGTCTTGGCTACGCGCTGGCCAATTCGGCGTTCGGCGGCACCGCGCCGTTGCTGTATCAGGCCTCGCTGAAGACCAACCAAGTGACCGAGTTCGTGATCTATGCGACGGCGGTGATTGCGGTGTCGTTGGTGGTCTACATGTTCTTCCTGACCAACAAGGGCAGCAACTGGCTGGACGACGAAGCGGCGATGCATCAGCGCAAGCGGTGATGAGCGCGCGGGCTCGCTGTTTCCTTCTCCCTGCGGGAGAAGGTGCCCGAAGGGCGGATGAGGGGCGCCCCAGGTGACTGGCAGACCGACCGTGGTAAACGCGTCGCCACGCGCCGCCAAGGTGAAGCATCGATGCTGCGGTCGTGCATGAGTACCCCGTACCCTCACCCCACCCCCGCTCCGCGCCCCGGCCCGCGCCAGCAGCGCAGGCGCTCCAAGGCACGCGCGCCAGTGGCGCGCAAGCAGTGCCTTATCGTCCAGGCGGGAGAGGGGCCAACGCGGGCTGCTGTTCTGCGACGTCCTGATGCTGCGCCGTTGTCTTTGCAAACACGCTGTAACGCAGCCCAATCAACCCCAACAACGCCTCATCGCGATGCGCGCCGGCCGGTACCTTGCCCACACGCGTCAGCGACGCATCCAAACGATCACGCAAGGAGTCGGGACCCGGCAACGGACGCTTCTGTGCAACCTGCTGCCGGTAGTACGCAGCCACCTCGCGCAGAATCGCGTCCACCGCATCACGACTGGAGGCCGGCAAACCATGCCGGGCGTGGCGCAGCTGCAGGATGTTCAAGCCCACGCGGATTTCGTTGAGCATATCCACCGAGGCCAGGTCGCTGCCTTCCGGCGTCAACGCCAGCCGTGGCGCAAGCAGGCCAAGCAGATCCAGCATGCGTGCGGCAAAGTGCTGGCGATCGTGCGCGCCGTGTCCGTCGGCGGCGTCGGCCAGCGTGCGCCAGCCCTGGCGCACCAGCCGGCGTGCGCTCCATTCGGCACCGACCAAACGAAACAGACGCGTGAGCACCACCGCAAACCCGATCCCCAGCACCATCGCCACCGCCGCATTGACGAAGCTCTGCAGGTTGGCGCTGTAGCTGTTCTGCAGGCTCAGCAGCGCGGTGAGGTTCACCACCAGCGGCAAGGCGATCAGCATGCTCTTGGGGCGATGCAGTAGCGCGCCCAATGGCAGGAAGCCCGCCGCGAGCACCAACACCAGCATCGGGAAATCGTGGATGGCCGGGAAGATGCCGAACTGATAGATGCCGGCAACCACGCTGGCCACCACCGCCCAGGTCAGGAACGACAGCATGCTCGGTGCAGGGTCGTCCTGGGCGGCGAAAAACGCAGCAGTGACCGCGGCCATCATCGCGCCGTTGCCGCCGCCTTCCCAGCCGATGCCGATCCACAATACGCAGTACGCCATCAGCGCGAAGCCGGCGCTCAGCGCGGAAAACGCGGCCATGCCGAAATCGATGTGGCGCGTGGCGTTGGCAGCGCCCGACACGTCGGTGATGGCCGGCGATGACCAAGGCGATTGCTGCGACGGAGCCTCACGCGTTGACCGAGGCAGTTCAAGATCTTGCGACGTTGCGTGCACCTGCGCGGGCGAGATGGCCTGCGCCGCCTGACTGCGCGACCAGCCCAAGCGCCGCCGCAGCGATCGATGTATTGCGGCACGCGGAGCTGCATCACTGGTTGTGTTGTCGGCCTGCACGGATGCCGCATGTACCGTAGACGGCATCGCACGCAGCGCAACCGGCGCCGTGCCCTGCACCAGGGCCTGCTGCAGCGTGCGGCAGGCCTGCCACAGGTCGAGCAGTTCCTGCAGGCGCAGCAGCACACTGTCCAGCAGCAGGTGATCAATGTCCTGATCCACCACCGGGCGCAATGCGTCGATGCGGACACGCAATGCATCAGCGTTGGCATCGGCATCGGTATCGGTATCGGCGTGGACACTGCCGCTGTCGCCCGCAGGATCCACCCACGCAGCAACATCTTCCAGCAAGGCCGCAAGCGTCGAGGCGTGCGCCGCGCCATCGCGCTGCAAGGCATCCAGGCGGTCGGCAATCGACGACAGTACCGGCAGCAGCATCAGCATGCGGGCGCGCAGCTGTTCCAGCGTTGGAGCCGCCCCGGCATGGCGCGGGTCGTCGTGGCGGACGAAGGCGATCAAGGCCTCGAATTGCACCAGATCGGCCGCCAGCCGATTGCGCGGCGCCTGCGATGGGCCGCGCTGCAGCACCTGGCGGCACCACTGCGCCGCGTCCTGCATCCAGTTACCGATCCGCGCGGTGAGCATGGGCTTGACCGAGGCCGGGAACAGCAGCGACGCGAACAGCACCGCCATCACCGTGCCCAGGATGATTTCTTCGCTGCGGGCCACGACGGTGTCGAAGATGCTTTCCCGCGAGGTGACCGCAGGAAAGCCAATGAACGCGGTGGTGTAGCCGGCCAGCAGGAACGCATAGCCGCGCGGGCCGCGATTGAGCAGCGCCAGGAACAGGCATGCCGAGAGCCACAGCGCCATCGCCGCGCTCAACAGCAAAGGCGTTTCCACCAGATTCGGCAGCATCACCAAGGTGGCCACGCCGGCCAGCAAGGTGCCGAGCACGCGGTACACGCCCTTGGCACGGGTAGGGCCGAGCAGCGGTTGCGAGACGATGTAGACCGTGGCCATTGCCCAGTACGGTCGCGACAAATTGCCGGCCAGCGCAACATACAGCGCCACGATCGAGGCGGCAAAGGTCTTGGCCGAAAACAGCCAGGCCTGACGATCGCGCAGCAACGGCATCATCGCGCAGCCTTGGTGTGGTTGCGCCCTGCGTCGGCATCCCAACCGCCGCCCAGCGCCAGAAACAGCTGGATCTGGTCCTGCGACACCTGCGCTTGTGCAGTGGCCAGGGTCATGTCGGCGGTGGCCAGGGTGCGCTCGGCGTCCAGGCTGGACAGGTACGGCGTGCGCCCGCCCTGATACAGGCGCCGGTTTTGCGCCGACGCCAGCTCGGCCTGTTGTTGCGCCTGTTCCAGCAGATGCAGGCGGTCCAGATCCTGCGCATAGCGCGACAAGCTGGTCTGCACTTCGCGCAAGGCCTGCAGCACGGTGTTGTCGAACTGCGCCAGCGCAGCGTCGGCGCCGGCTTCGGTGGCGCGCACCCGCGCACGTGCGCCGCTGGAGGGCAGCGTCCAGGAAATCAGCGGGCCGAACGACCACGCGTGCGTGGCCGGCTCGCCGAAATCCGCCAGCAGGCCGGTGGCGCCGATGGAACCACCCAGGCGGATGTCCGGATACAACTCGGCGGTGGCCACGCCGATGCGTGCGGTGGCGGCGGCGAGCCGGCGCTCGGCCTGGCGCACATCCGGGCGGCGCGCCAGCAGCGCGCGGCCATCGCCGATCGGGATCGGCTGCTGCACTGCCGGCGCGTGCGCGCAGCTGTCCACGCCGGCCGGCACCTCGCCGGGTGTCTTGCCGAGCAGCGCGGCCAATTGGTAAGCGGCGGCCTGGCGGCGCGCGCGTAGCGGCGGCAGCGACGCTTCCAGCATCGCCACCTGCGCGGTGGCGCGCGCCAGATCCGGTGGCGTGCCGCGACCGGCCGCGATCAGGCGTTGGGTGATCTGGCGGCTGTGTTGCTGCAACTGCAGCGAATGCTCGGCCACCTGCAACTCATGGTTGGCGTGGCAAATCTCCACATAACTGCCAGCCACCTGCGCGGCCACGCTGACGCGCGCCAGATCGATCGCCGCCTGCGCCACCTGGGTGTCGGCGTGCGCGGCTTGGGCACCGCGTTGCAGCTTGCCGAACAGATCGAACTGATACGACACACCGAACTTGCCATCGGCCAGGTTGAACACCGGCAGTTTTTCTTCCTGCAGGAACGCTTCGGCCGACACCTGCGCGCGGCTGACGCCGGCTTCCACGTCGTAATCGAAACCGCCGGCATCCATGGCCTGTTCGTAGACCGCAGCGGCGCGGCGCAGGTTGGCACCGGCCACCTTCAGCTCGATGTTGTCGCGCAGGGCCTGCTCGATCAGGCCATCCAGCATCGGGTCCTGATACAACGCCCACCAGCGCGCCGGCAGCGCGGCACCGGGTTGCACCTGCGCGTTGCCGGTGTCCAGAAAGGCGGCATTGGCGGCCGGCCGCCGGTAGGCCGACTCCGCCGGCACCGCGTAGTTGGGGCCGACGGTGCTGCACGCGCTCAGCGTGGTCAGCAGTGCGGCCAGTCCCAGCGGACGCAACAGCGTGCGGTTCATGGCGCCGCCTTGGCCTGCACACGGGCAGGCGCGATGGCCGGGGTTGCCGGAGTCGCATTGGCCGTGTCGGGCAGAACGCTCACCGTGGCAGTGCGCCCTGCGATCAACTGCACATGCGCAGGCACGCGATCCAGCGCGATGCGCACCGGGATGCGTTGCGCCAGCCGTACCCAATCGAACGCCGGCGTGACATTGGGCAATGCGCCGGCGCTGCCGCTGCGGTAGCGGTCTTCGATCCCGGCGGCGATGCTCTGCACATGCCCATGCAGCGTGACCGGCTCGCCCATCAGCTGCACGTCCACGCGTTGGCCGGGGTGCACGCCCTGCAGGCGGGTTTCTTCGAAGTAGCCATCGACACGGAATGAGCCGGTGTCCAGCACCGCCACCACCGGACGCCCGGCATTGACGTAGTCGCCCACGCGCACGGTGCGGTCGCTGACGCGACCGTCGGCCGGGCTGCGCACCTGGGTGCGGTCCAGGTTGAGCTGGGCCAGATCCACCGCCGATTGCGCGGTGGCCACTGCGGCCTGCGCCTTTTGTACGTTGGAGCGGCGCACTTCGGCATCTTCGGCGGCGACCAGGTCCTGCAGGCTGCGGTCGCGCGCGATCTCGCGGCGCAACTGCGTCAGCGTGGCCTGGCGTTCGGCCAGCGCGGCGCGCGCCTGTTCCAGCGCGATCGCGTAGCGCGCGCGGTCGACCACGAACAGCAGCTGCCCGCGCGTCACCGGCTGGTTGTCGGCCACGGCCACCGACTCCACCAGCCCGGAGACATCCGGCGCCACCTGCACCACATCGGCGCCCACATGCGCATCGCGCGTCCACGGCGCCTGCATGTAATAACGCCACAGGTGCTGCAACACCAACGCGGCCACCACCACCATTGCCAGGGTCAGCAGTGCCGGCCCCGCGGTCTTGATCAGCTTTTTCACGATTGCATCCAACGGGTAAGGAAGAACAGGCCACCCAGCAGTGCGATGTACAGCGCCAGGTTGAACAGCGCCGGGTGCCAGATGTAGCGGTAGGCGCCGGCGCGGGTCAGCAGCGCGGCGATGCCGCTGTTGAGCAGGTAGGCCAGCGTCATCAACGCCAGCAAGGTGGGTACGAACACACCGTAGAGACTGAATTCGCCGTACATCGGGCACATCCTGGAGAAAGAACCACAACACCCGATGCAGCGCGCACCGGCATCGGAAAGGGCACAACGGGCGTCGCGCGCAACGCCGGCAGCCGACTCAGTCGGCCTGGCTCAGCTGCGCATGCGCCTGCGCGATCTGCTCCCACAAGGTCAGCACCACCTGCACGTCGGCATCGCTGAGAGCGCCGAACACCTGCGCACGCAGTGCGTCCAGGCGGATCTCGATCCGGCCAACCAGCGCCTGGCCTGCGTCGGTGAGCCACAGCTGGTTGGCGCGGCGGTCGCTGCTGTCGGCCTCGCGGCGCAGCAGGCCCTGCGCGGCCAACTTGTCCAGCAAGCGCACCAGCGAGGGGCCTTCCATGCCCAGTTGCTGGGCCAGCGCCACCTGACGGATGCCGCCGCCGGAGCGCCCGATCATCAGCAATGGTCCGGTGCAGGCGCTGGACAGGTCGAACTCGGAGAACGCCTGGTCGGCCAAGCGTTGCCACTGACGGGCGGCCACCAGCAGGCCGGAACTGAGCTGGGCGCGTGGAGAAAGATGAGCTTTCATAATAGATAGGATGCTATCAATTCATAAATGAATCAGTAGTCACTGAGCATTTGCATGCTGGCGCAACCGCCACTGGGGCGGCCGGGCAGTCCTCAGGTACCATGCTCGCCCCCTTTGGGTGCACCTGCGCATGAGCCAGTCCAACCAGCCCGATTCCCCCGTGACCCAGACCCAGGCCGAAGAGGCCGTGCGCACCCTGTTGCGCTGGGCGGGCGAAGATCCCACGCGTGAGGGACTGCTGGACACACCGCGCCGGGTGGCCGAAGCCTACGGCGACTGGTTCAGCGGCTATCGCGACGAACCGCGCGAATACCTGGAACGCACGTTCGAGGAAGTGGCCGGCTACGACGAGTTGATCGTGCTGCGCGACATTTCCTACGAAAGCCATTGCGAGCACCACATGGCGCCGATCATCGGCAAGGTGCACGTGGGCTATCTGCCGCGTGGCAAGGTCGTCGGCATCAGCAAGCTGGCGCGCGTGGTGGAAAGCTATGCGCGCCGCTTCCAGGTGCAGGAAAAGATGACTGCGCAGATCGCCCAATGCATCCAGGACGTGCTGCAGCCGCTTGGCGTGGGCGTGGTGGTGGAAGGCGCGCACGAGTGCATGACCACCCGCGGCATCCACAAGCGCGGCGTCAGCATGGTGACCTCCAAGATGCTGGGCAGCTTCCGCGAAGACGCGCGCACCCGCGCCGAATTCCTGCAGTTCATCGAAGTGGGCGGCAAGCGTTGAGGCAGTCGCGGCAGCGCCCATGAAGCACCAGGCCCGTATCGCCGGCTATCGGCAACTGCGCGAGCAGCCGGTATGGAAACTGCTTGCCGCCGACCACGCACCCGAACTGATCGGCCTGCTGCAGACGGTGCTGATGGACGGCGCACGCCGCCTGCCTTCGGCCGTGTTGCACGAGCGTTTGCAGCGCCAGCTCGACGCCTTGCGCGCCGACGAGCTCTCGCGCGAACTGCCGCGCACCGCACAGGCGTATCTGGCGCATTGGTTGGCACAGGGCTGGCTGGAACGCCGCCTGCCCGAAGGCGCAGCCGAAGAAGAATACGAACTCTCGCGTGCCGCGACCCAGGCCATCCGCTTCATCGTCGGCCTGCGCGAAAGCAGCAGCAGCGCCACCGAAAGCCGCCTGTCGCTGGTGATCCAGCAACTGGTGCAGTTGGCCGGACAGACCGAAGCCGATCCAGAGCTCCGGCTGGCCGCGCTGCGCGACGAACGTGCGCGCATCGATGCCGAGATCGAACGCGTGGCTTCCGGCCGCGTGGCGGCGCTGGACGGCAAACGCGCGCTGGAACGTGCACGCGACCTGATCCATCTCTCCGACGAGCTGGCCGAAGATTTCCATCGCGTGCGCGACGATTTCGAGCAGCTCAACCGCCAATTCCGCGAGCGCATCATCGACGACGAAGGCGCGCGCGGCGATGTGCTCGAACAACTGTTCGACGGCGTGGATGTGATTGCAGACAGCGAAGCCGGGCGCACTTTCGAGGCGTTCTGGAGTCTGCTCAACGACACCCAGCAAAGCAGCCAGCTCGACCAGGCGCTGGATGCGCTGCTTGCCCGTGGGTTTGCGCGCAAGCTCGATCGTCGCGAACGCGCCTTTTTGCGTGGGCTGACCGGCACGCTGCTGGAGCGCGGTGGCGAGGTGCACACGGTGATGCAGCATTTCGCGCGCAGCCTGCGCGGTTTCGTGCAAAGCCGTGGGTATCTGGAACAGCGCCGGCTCAATCAATTGCTCAAGCAGGCGCAGGGCGAAGCCTTGCAATTGCGCGACAGCCTGCACGCCACCACCGCCACCGGCTATACGCAGGCGCTCAGCAGCCGCCGCCTGCGCTCGTTGTCGCAATGGCGGCTGCACGATCCACGGCTCACCCAGGTCGATGGACGCGTGCAGGCCGCCGACGCGGCCGAGATCTCGCTGGACAGCGTGGGCGATCTGGTGGCGCAATCGGAGATCGATGTGCGCAGCCTGCGCAACGACCTGCATGAGCTGCTCGGCCAACGCCCGCGGCTGACGATCGGCGACGCCTTGCAACAACGCCCGGCCGTGCAGGGCCTGGGCAGCGTGATCGGATACCTGTCGCTGGGCACGCGCCACGGCATGGTGATCGAAGGACAGATGGAAACGGTGCAATGGGAAGGCAGCGACGGCGCCGTGCGGCGCGCGCGCATTCCCTTGGTGTGGTTTACCCGGGAGAAACGCAATGAACTGGTCTGAGGACACGCGCTTGGACGCCGACGAGGACACCGGGGCGCCGGCCATCGACGACCGCATGCCGATGACGCAAACCTCCAGTGCCGAGCCACGCGGCGAGCTGTTTTTGGGCGACACCGGCACGCTGCCGTTCGACGCGCGGCGTGCACTGTGCCAGTTGCTGGCAGGGCCCAGCATCGATGCGCAACGTCACGGCGCGCTGTGGCCGGCGTTGTTGCGCAACGAGGTGGCGATCCGCCAGGTGCTGTGCGAGCTGTTTCTGGAGTTGGTGCTCGACCGCGAGGGCGGGGTGGCCTTTACCCGTCAGGCCGACACCGCAGAGCTGGAATCGCCCACCTTGCTGCGCAGTGCGCCGCTGACGTTTATCGAGTCGGTATTGCTGCTGTTCTTGCGCCAGCAACTGGCCGAGGCCGACACGCGCGGCGAGCGTGCAGTGGTGGACGAGGCGCAGTTGGTGGAAGCCTTGTCGGTGTACGAAAAGAACGTGTCCACCGATCGGGCGGGCTTCGCGCGGCGGGTGATGACGGCGATCGGCAAGATGCGCGACAACCAGTTGCTGTCGCGCTTGCGCGGCAGCGAGGAGCGCTATGAAGTGTCGCCGGTGTTGAAGCTGTTGTTTTCGGCAGAAGATGTGCAGGCCTTGGTGGTGGCCTATCGGGAGCTGCGTGAGGGCGAGGTTGCGCTGGATTGATGTGTCCTGGGCTTCCCTTCTCCCTGCGGGAGAAGGTGCCCGCAGGGCGGATGAGGGGCTGATGTCAGGCGGTACTTGAAGTGTTACGGGTTGTATTTGGTAGAGCAAAGCTTTCACGCCCTCGCGGGCGCGAGTCACTTTTCTTTGCTTGTACAAAGAAAAGTAACCAAAAGAAAGCACACCCCGTCCTCGCGCCCTGCGCGCCTGCGGCGCTGCGGGTTCGCAAGTCCGGCAGAAATTTCTGTAAGGGACATCCCTGTCCCTTACAAAAACCTCGCGCATCCATGCGCGCCGCCCTGCGGGGTGTCTCTGCCGGCCTTGCCGCTGCGGTATGGGGCCCCGACATGCAAACTGCAGAAGCAACAGCTACACGATATTGAAAGCATCAAAGCATCAAAGCATCAAAGCATCAAAGCATCAAAGCAGCAAAGCAGCAAAGCAGCAAAGCAGCAAAGCAGCAAAGCAGCAAAGCAGCAAAGCAGCAAAGCAGCAGGTTGGGATGCGCTAACGGAGACGGGGTGATGATGGTCGCGATCGGCCGATGTGGAAAAAGTGGGTGGTACAGGTGCTCGAACGACGGCAGCTTTTGTGGCACGCGTGCGACCTTTACACAACCTGGGCCAAGGCACCTGTTTTTGTAGGAGCGACCCTGGTCGCGAGGCCGTCCATGCACTCCATTCGCTACCCTGCTCAAGTTCTTCCCGTAACACCGCACCACAAGGAACTGCTTCACCGCTCGTGATGGTCTGTCCTTGGCGTCTCCTTCGTTTCGTTTTTGGTGAGTGAGCAATGAATTCCCAGTCCAATCTGTCGCCGGCGCAGCCGGGTGCCTCCTTGTTTGCCGAGACGCTCGCCGAGCAACGTGCGCAGCAGTTCCGCATGCGGCGCTTGCAGGTGCACAACTGGGGCACCTTCAACGGGCTGACCGAAGTGCCGATCGCGGAGAAGGGCTTCCTGTTCGTGGGGCGTTCGGGGTCGGGCAAGTCCACCTTGCTGGATGCGATGTCGGCACTGCTGACGCCGCCGAGCATCGTCGACTTCAACGCTGCCGCGCGCGAAGCCGAACGCAGTGGGCGCGATCGGAGTCTGGTGTCGTATGTACGCGGTGCGTGGGCCGATCAGCAGGACAGCGCGTCCGGCGAAATCGCCACGCAATACCTGCGCAAGGGCGCCACCTGGACCGCATTGGTGTTGGAGTACGCAAACGCGCATGGCCAGACGGTGAGCCTGATCCGGTTGTTCTGGATCGCCGGCAGCGGTAACGCGGCGGCCGATGTGCGGCGCCACTACATGGTCGCGCCACGCCGTTTGGACGTGGCGACCGAGCTGGATGGCTTCGATCTCGACCTGCGCAGGCTCAAGGCGCGGTTGGGCGATGACGTTGCGCATTTCGACGGCTTCGCCGGCTACGCCGAACGTTTCCGGCATGCGCTGGGCATCGGCAACGAAATGGCGTTGCGGCTGTTGCACAAGACCCAGTCGGCCAAGAACCTGGGCGATCTCAATGCATTCCTGCGCGGTTTCATGCTGGACGAGCCGCGGACCTTCGAAGCGGCCGACCGGCTGGTGGAAGATTTTGCCGAACTCGATGGCGCGCACCATGCAGTGGTCACCGCACGGCGCCAGGTAGAAACCCTGAGCCCTGCGCGCGAGCACCACGCGGCGCTGATGGCGCTGCGCCACAGCGTCGGCGAGTTGCGCGAGCTGCAGCTGGGTGTGGACAGCTACCGCGAGCAGCAGCGGTTGGCCTTGCTGGATGAACGGCTGCAGGAGCTGGACAACCAGGACCGTGGACTGGCCGGCGAAGAAGGCCAGCGGCGCGAATCGCTGGATAACCACGAGCAGAAGCTGCTCGGCCTGGAGCGCGAGCAGCGCGCCGCCGGCGGCGAGCAGATCGAAGAACTGGAACGCGAACGCGCACGCGTCGAGCGCGAGCGCGACGAACGCCTGCGCCGCCGTGCGCAGATCGAACAGGCCTGCCGTCAGCTCGGTACCGCGTTGGCGGCCGGTGCCAGCGGCTTTGCCGCGCAGATTGCGCATGCGCAAACCGTGCTGGATAACGGCAAGCACGACGCCAGCGCGCTGGACGAGGCGATCGCCGAGCGCATGGGCGCGCGGCGCGACGACGAACGCCGCTTTGCCGAGATCCGCGCCGAACTGGATGCGCTGAAGCGCGCGCCATCGAGCATGCCCGCACCGATGCAGGCGCTGCGCGCGCGCTTGTGCGAAGACACCGGCATTGCCGAGGCTGCGCTGCCGTTCGTGGGCGAGCTGGTGCAGGTGCGCGAAGACCAATCGGCCTGGCGCGGCGCCATCGAGCGTGTGCTGCACGGCTTCGCGCAGTCGCTGCTGGTGGACGAGCGGCATTACGCGCAGGTCAGTGAATGGGTCAACCGCACCCATATCGGTACGCGCCTGGTGTACTTCCGTGTGCGCCGTAACGACGAGCTGCACTCGCGGCGGGTCGATCCCGGCGCGCTGCCCGGCAAGCTGCAATTGCGCGAGCACGCCTTTACCGAATGGTTGCGCAACGAGCTCACCCGCCGTTTCGACTACGCCTGCGTGGACAACGCCGCCGCACTGCGCAACGCCGACCGCGCGATCACCCGCGAGGGCCAGGTCAAGCACCCGGGCGATCGTTACGAAAAGGACGACCGCCACGCCGTCAACGACCGCAAGCGTTGGCTGCTCGGTCACGACAACCGCGACAAGCTCAAGGTGTTCGAGCGCGAAGCGCAGGCGCTGGCCCAGCGCATCGCCAGCTGCGATGCCGATGTCGCAGCGCTGCGCAAGCAGCGTGAGCAGGACCAGGAGCGCCAACTGGCTGCCCACACCCTGGTGGAGCGCGACTGGGACGAGATCGACGTCGGTCCCAAGCTGCAGCGCCTGAGCGATATCGATGAACAGTTAGTGCAGCTGCGCGAAGGCAACAGTGGCCTGCGCGCGCTCGGCCAGGCCATCGACACCGCACGCACCTTGCGCGACCAGGCCAAGCGCACTTATGAAGATGTGCGGCTGGAGCGCGCGCAACTGGCGCGCGAGCGCGTGCGGCTCGAACAGCAGCATGCCGCATGTGCGGGCCGCGCCGGCAGCGCTACGCTCACGCCCACCCAGTTGCAGGGCCTGCGGGAACGGCTCGCCGCCTTGACGCCGCTGTCGCTGGACAATCTGGAAGCGCATTTTCGCGTGGTCGAACGTGGCCTGGCCGAGCAGCTGGCCGACAGCCAGGGCCGCGACAGCCGGCTCAGCGCGCAGTTGCTGGAATGCTTCCGCAAGTATTGCCAGCAGTGGCCCGAAGACAGCGGCGATTTCACCGTGAGCCTTGCCAGCGCCGACGATTTCCTCGCGCGCCTGGACCGGCTGGAAAGCGATGGCCTGCCGCGGCACGAGCATCGTTTCTTCGATTTGTTGCAGACCCAGAGCAAGAACAACCTGCTGGCCTTGCAGCGCCACACCGCCGAGGCCCACAAGGGCATCAAGCAGCGCATGGACGAGGTCAACGCCAGCCTGGAGCAGGTGCCGTTCAACCGCGACACCATCCTGACCATCGAGGTCGGCGACCGCCGCCTGGCCGAAGTGCAGGAATTCCAGCAGCAGTTGCGCGCAGTGCTGTCGCATCAACAGACCGAAGACCGGGCCCTGGCCGAAGCGCAGTTTTCCACCTTGCGCGCGCTGGTGGCGCGCCTGGGCGCGCAGGAACCGGAGGCACGCCGCTGGCGCGAGCAGGTGCTGGACGTGCGCCTGCATGTGGAGTTCATCGGTGTGGAGCTGGACGCCCAGACCCGTGCGCAGGTGGAGATCTACCGCAGCGGCGCCGGCAAATCCGGCGGTCAGCGCCAGAAGCTGGCAACCACCTGCCTGGCGGCCGCGTTGCGTTACCAGCTCGGCGGCGAAGACGGCGAACTGCCGCGCTACTGCGCGGTGGTGCTGGATGAAGCCTTCGACAAGGCCGACAACGAATTCACTGCGCTTGCGATGAATATCTTCGAGAACTTCGGCTTCCAGATGGTGGTGGCCACGCCGTTGAAGTCGGTGATGACCTTGGAGCCCTTCATCGGCGGCGCGTGCTTTGTCGAAATCAGCGGCCGCCACAACTCCGGCGTGTTGCTGATCGAATACGACGAGCAGGCACAGCGATTGAAGCTGCCCGAGCGCGCGCGTGGCGATGAGCCGGCAGTTGCCGATGCCGTTGATGCTGCGCCGTCGATCGAGGCTGCGGGCGAGCCTGCAGGAGTGCAGGGCGCTGTCAGCGCAGATGGCATGGCAATTGACGGCGCCGCAGTGCCCACGGCATCGCCTGCCACCGATGAGACCTTGTCCGCGGCGCCGGAAACGCAGACCGGTCAGCGCACGCCGGCAGTCGCGACGGCGAACAAGCAGAACAGGAACGCCAAGACCGCCAAGACCGCCAAGACCGCCAAGACCGCATCTTCCACGCGCGCTGCGGCACAGTCGCAAGTAATGCAGACCAAGAAATCGACTTTGCGCACTCCAGCTTTGGCTAGCAAGGCGGTATCCGACAAACGCGCATCGGGTGCGTCGGCGGTGCCTTCGGCAGCTGCATCCAGGTCCAGCGTCGGCAAGACCACTCGGTCTTCGAAAACACCGGGCAAGCCGATTGCGGCCACAAACGCATCCAGCGCCACATCCGGGAAGGGCGCCACCGCCTCTGCGGCGGTGAAAACTGCCGCAGCCAAGCCACGTGCAACAGCTGCATCGACCGGGCAGCCAGTACGCGGTGCCGGCAAGACAAGCTCCAAGCGCGCGGCGACGACTGCTTCACCGGCCAAAACGCGCGGCGCCAAGCCAGGCACGGCGCAGTCGCGCGGCAAGCGCTGACCATCGGGCACGGGCGACGCCATCTGCGCGGTGGCGTCGCCCATCGAGCATCTCGCATCGCCAGCACGTTGCGATTACTGCTGCAGCAGATCCCAGCCCATCTTGCCGATCAGCACGATCACCAGCACCAGGAACAATTTGCGGATCAATGGCGTGCCGCCGCGTAACGCCATCCTTGTGCCGGCCACCGCGCCGGCCACGTTTGCCGCCGCCATCGGCAGGCCGATCGCCAGCATCACCTGTCCACTGGGCAAGAAGAACGACAACGCCGCAAGGTTGGTGGCCAGGTTGACGACTTTTGCCGCCGCCGAGGCGCGCAGGAAATCCAGCCCGAAAAAGCGAATGAACAGGAAGATCAGAAAGCTGCCCGTCCCCGGGCCGAAGAACCCGTCGTAGAAGCCGATCGCCGCTCCCATCGCCAACGCGGTGGCCAGTTCGCGCCGGCCGATCCGACGTGGCCGATGCAGCGCGCCGAAGTCCTTCTTGATCAGCGTGTAGATCAGCATCGCGATCAGCAGCACCAGAATCAGCGGCCGCACCGCCTGCCTGGGCATCAGGCTGACGGCGGTCGCGCCCAGGAACGAAAACGTAAACGCCGCCGCGGTGGCATACAGCACCGGCCGCCACGGAAAGCGCACCGTGCGCGCGTATCGCCACGCCGACGCAGCGGTGCCGAACATTGCGCTGAACTTGTTGGTGCCCAGAATCAGCGATGGCGCCTGCTGCGGCAGTGTCGCAAACAGGCCAGGCAGCTGGATCAATCCGCCACCACCGACCGCCGCATCCACCAACCCGGCCACGAACGCAATGCACAGCAGCCACGGCAATTGGGTGGGAATCAATTCCAGCAAGACCACGCTCCGCGCGACGGGGGCGACAGCATAGCCGCCGCTCCCGCTTCCCGCTTTGCAACGCGCCCCCCCAATCTCCAATTCCATCCCGCACAATCCCCGCATGCCGACCACATCCACCGACCCCTGTCCCTGCGGCCGCCCGGCCGATTACGCACGTTGTTGCGGCCCATATCACGCCGGTGCCGCCGCGCCCGACGCCGAGACGTTGATGCGCGCGCGCTACAGCGCCTACGTGCGCCGCGATGCTGCGTACCTGCTGGCCAGCTGGCATCCGTCCACGCGCCCGGCCGAGCTGTCGCTGGACGAGGGCGGGCGCACCACCTGGCTTGGCCTGACCGTGCAGCGCACCCTCGATACCGGCCCCGAGACGGCTGAGGTGGTCTTCCTGGCGCGCTATCGCATCGGTGGCGGCAGCGCAGTCCGCATGACCGAACACAGCCGTTTCGTGCGCGAGGCAGGTCACTGGTTCTACCTGGACGCACGCTGATCCTCCACGTCGACCGTTGCCGCACCATCCAATCAGACGTCGCCAGCGACCGCGCGCCCCTCGATGCGCGGCCCACCAGGCCTGTTTCGCCCGACGAACGGTCTTCACCTCCCCTATTTGTCGACGCCGCGTTCGCAGCCGATCGCCGAAGCTTGCCGCCCAGGCGAACGCCGCCGCGGGGGGACTTGGATCATGGCAACCTTCAATCTCTGGCAATGGGTGCTTCTGGCGGCGGTCGTGTTCGCGATCGTGCTGCCGGCGTGCGTGGCCACTGCACTGATTCGCTTCGGCCCGCGCCACGATGCACCGCGCCATGCCCGCACCCGCCGAGTGACCGAAAACGCCCCGTCCGCGCCGGCCCTGTCGATGCTGACCGGGATCGCCGGCGACGGCAGCTGAGCCAGTCGGACCGCGGCACGATCGCTCGCATCGAGCCGCGGGCCTCACCCAGGAACGCATCACGCATCGCCATCCTGCACGCCTGCCACCACCCAGGTTGGCTATGCTCGTCGGCCCGACTTGCCGCGCAGGAGCACTCCACCGCATGACGTCTGCCCACCCGCCGGCCATTGCGCCATGACGCTGCCCCGGCGCGCGTTGCCGTTCGTGTTGGGACTGCTGCCGCTGGTCGCCTGCGCCGATCCGGCTTTCGATCGCTGCCTGACTGGCCTGCAGACCCAGGCCGCTGCCAAGGGCGTGGACGCCGCCAGCTTTCAGCGCTTCACCGCCGGGCTGGCGCCCGATCCCAGCGTGTTGCCGCTGCTGGATGCGCAGCCCGAATTCACCACGCCCATCTGGGACTACCTGGCCAGCCTGGTCGACAGCCAGCGCGTCACCGATGGCCAGGCCATGCTGGTCACCCACCGCGAACTGCTCAGCCGCCTGTCCGATCAGACTGGCGTGGACCCGGCGACCATCGTGGCGGTGTGGGGCGTGGAGAGCGATTACGGCCGCGTCACCGGCAAGCGCCCGCTGCTGGTGTCGCTGGCCACGCTGTCGTGCGCGGGCCGTCGCCAGCCGTTCTTTCGCGGCGAATTCCTCGCCTTGCTCAGCCTGCTGCAGCAAGGCGATCTCTCCGCCGATGGGCTCACCGGCTCCTGGGCTGGCGCGTTCGGGCAGACCCAGTTCATGCCCTCGACTTACGCCCGCATCGCGGTGGATGGCGACGGCGACGGCCGCCGCGATCTGGTGACCAGCATTCCCGATGCACTGGCCTCCACCGCCAACTACCTGGTCAAGGCCGGCTGGGAACGCGCCCGCCCGTGGGGTATGGAAGTCACCCTGCCGCGCGGCTTCGACGCCAGCAAGGCCGGGCGCACCCGCCGCCAACCGCTGCAGGCCTGGCAGAGCGCCGGCCTGCTCGGCACCGACGGCAAACCGCTGGCACCAACCGGGCTGCCGGCAGAAACGCCAGCCGCCTTGCTGCTGCCGGCCGGCGCCACCGGCCCGGCGTTGCTGGTATTCCGCAACTACGACGCGATCTACGCCTACAACGCCGCCGAAAGTTACGCGCTGTCTATCGCCCTGCTCGCCGATCGCCTGCGTGGCGGCCCCGGCCTGATCGCGGCATGGCCCACCGACGACCCCGGCCTGGGCCGGCCCGAACGACGCGAACTGCAGCAGTTGCTGCTCGCCCGCGGCTACCAGATCGGCGAGGCCGACGGCATGGTCGGCAGCGCCACCCGCCGCGCCATCCAGGTCGAGCAGACCCGCCTGGGCCTGCAACCGGCCGACGGCCGCCCCGGCCAACGCATCCTCGCCGCGTTGCGCGCCGCCCCGCCGGTCGCCGGCGCCGCCGCCATGCGCGCCACCGCGTTCAAGCTGCCGGCCGCTTACCCGGCCTTCGCCCAATCCCCCAGCGTCCAAAAGGCATCCCCCATGTCCGACACCACCGGCCTGACCACAGGCGATTTTCACGGGTTTCCGTCGCTGCTGATCGACACCCCGTTCTCCACTGCCGCCATCAGCCTGTTCGGTGGCCAGCTGCTCTCGTTCGTGCCCAAGGGCGGACAGGACGTGATGTGGCTTTCGCCCAGCGCCCAGCAACCGCCCACCCCGATCCGCGGTGGTGCGCCGGTGTGCTGGCCGTATTTCGGCCGCCAGGATCAGACCGGCGACGTTCCCGCCCACGGCTTCGTGCGCACGGTGGCCTGGCAACTCACCGAAAGCCGCCGCGAAGACGGCGGCACCGTGGTGCTCACGCTCACCCCGCCGCGCTTCGACGACCTGGCGCTACGCCTGCGCATGACGCTGCGCATCGGCCGCACGCTGGAGCAACGCCTGATCACCGAAAACACCAGCGCCGCCCCGGTGCGTTTCACCCAGGCGTTGCACAACTACTTCCGCGTCGGCGACGCGCTCAAGGTCAGCGTGCAGGGCCTGGATGGCCTGGACTATCTGGATAAATACGAGAACTACGCCACCGCCCATCGCCAGCAAGGCGACTGGAGCCTGCGCGACCCGCGCGACCCCGGTCGTAGCGACCGCATCTACACCAACGCCGGCGGCCGCTACACGCTCACCGACCCGGTGCTCGGTCGCCGCATCGTCATCGCCACCGAAGGCAGCCGCTCGCTGGTGGCCTGGAACCCGGGCGAAGAGGCCGGCAAGCAGATGGCCGACGTGGGCGAGGGCTGGCGCAACTACGTCTGCCTGGAAGCGGCCAATGCCGGCCCGGACGTCATCGAGCTCGCCCCCGGCGCCAGCCACACCCTGACCCAGACCATCAGCGTCGAGTAGCCGCCCAGGCCCGCGCTGCTTTCTACGCCAATAAAAGCAGCAGCGAGGCTTCCTTCTCCCACCGGGAGAAGGTGCTCGTAGGGCGGATGAGGGTGCGTGCGAAGCCTCGTGCACTCGGAATAATGCGGTGGCTTCTCCCCATACCCTCACCCGACCCCCGCCCCGCGCCCGGCCCGCGCCCGGCCCGCGCCGACGGTGCGGGCGCTCCAAGGCACGCGCGCCAGTGGCGCGCAAGCCATGCCTTCTCGCTCCGGGGGGGAGAGGGGCTCGAACGACGCATCCTTCTCCCACCGGGACATTGTCGTCCTTCATGGAGGAGAAGGTGCCCCGACGGGGCGGGTGAGGGTCCGGGTGCAGCCTGATGCAGCACGAACGACAGCAGGTGTCCCAGCAACCACGCGCCACCAGCATCAGCCACCCAATCCCTCGCTACACTCGCCGCTTCGCCCAACTGCGCCGCGCGATGTCCCTCTCTCCCGATTCCGCTCCCGTCCCGGGGCGCCGCCGCGCCGCGCTGATCTTCATCTTCATCACCGTCCTGATCGACGTGCTGTCCTTCGGGGTCATCATTCCGGTACTGCCGGATCTGGTGCGCCACTTCACCGGCGGCGACTACGTCGTGGCCGCCGGCTGGATCGGCTGGTTCGGCTTCCTGTTCGCTGCCATCCAGTTCGTCTGCTCGCCGTTGCAGGGCGCGCTCTCCGACCGCTTCGGTCGCCGGCCGGTGATCCTGCTCTCGTGCCTTGGCCTGGGCCTGGACTTCATCCTGATGGCCATTGCCCACAGCCTGCCGATGCTGCTGCTGGCACGGGTGATCTCCGGCGTGTGCTCGGCCAGCTTCTCCACCGCCAATGCCTACATCGCCGACGTCACCCCACCGGACAAACGCGCCGGCGCATTCGGCATGCTCGGTGCCGCCTTCGGCATCGGCTTTGTCGCCGGCCCGTTGATCGGCGGTTGGCTGGGCAGCATCGGGTTGCGTTGGCCGTTCTGGTTTGCCGCCGGGCTTGCCCTGTTGAACGTGCTGTATGGCTGGTTCGTGCTGCCCGAATCGCTGCCCGCCCAACGCCGCACCGCGCGGCTGGACTGGTCGCACGCCAATCCGCTGGGCGCACTCAAACTGCTGCGCCGCTACCCGCAGGTGTTCGGCCTGGCGTCGGTGGTGTTCCTGGCCAACCTGGCGCATTACGTCTATCCCAGCATTTTCGTGCTGTTCGCCGGTTACCAATACCACTGGGGCCCGCGCGAAGTGAGCTGGGTACTGGCCGGGGTCGGCGTCTGCAGCATCATCGTCAATGCGTTGCTGGTCGGCCGCCTGGTGCGCCGGCTCGGCGAACGCCGCGCGTTGCTGCTGGGGCTGGGCTGCGGGGTGATCGGCTTCATCATCTATGGGCTGGCCGACAGCGGCACTGCCTTCCTGATCGGTGTGCCGATCAGTGCGTTGTGGGCCATTGCCGCACCGTCCGCGCAGGCCCTGATCACCCGCGAGGTCGGCGCCGACGCGCAAGGTCGCGTGCAGGGTGCGCTCACCGGTCTGGTCAGCCTGGCCGGCATCGCCGGCCCACTGTTGTTCGCCAATGTCTTCGCCTGGTTCATCGGCAGCGGTGCGCCTCTGCACCTGCCGGGCGCGCCGTGGTTGCTGGCCGCTGTCCTGCTGGCCGCAGGCTGGGGCATGGCCTGGAAACGAGCCGCGCGCGACGCCGGCACCACACCCGCGGCGCAGACGTGAAGCCAACCTATTCAGCTTGCGCTCGCGTCTGCTTTTTCTGATTTGCGCAGGCACTGCTAGTCTGGTGTCCTTCGTGCCGCGGCACCGCCTTGAGCCCCTATGGTTTCCGACGTCCTGGCAGTTCCGCCATCGGCTGCGCTCGCGCTGCGCCATGCCACCCAGGATGCCCATCGCCTGGTCGAAGCAGTGCCGCTGATGCAGGCGTTGGCGCAGGGGCAGGTCGATTCGGCTGCGTATGCGCAGATCCTGCGTCGCCACCACGCCTTGCTGGCCGGCTTCGAAGCGCAGCTCGGCAACTGGCTGACCACCCTGGTCGGCAACGGCTGGCATTACCGCCGTCGCGTGCCGGCACTGCGCGATGACCTGCGCGCGCTCGGCCAGCAACCGGATCTGCCGGCCGCACTGCCCGCCAGCGCCGACGATGCCGCGCGCTGGGGCATGTTGTACGTCATCGAAGGCTCGCAGCTTGGTGGACGGGTGATCGCGCGCAACGTGCGCAAGCAGCAGCCCGCTCTGGCCGGCGCCCTGCGCTATTTCGAGCTGGCCGACGGCGACCCGGCCGGCTGGCGCCGTTTCCAGGCAGCGCTGGATCGGCGCCTGGCCACCGCATCCGCAAGCGACGCTGCCATCGGCGGCGCGCAGGCCATGTTCGCCCACTTCCATTCCTGCCTCGCCGCGGAGCCGCAGCCGTGAATCAGCCCACCGAACCTCTGGATATGGATGTCTGCGCGCGGGAACCGATCCATATTCCCGGCCTGATCCAGCCCTACGGCGTGTTGCTGGTGATCGAACCGGCCGATGGCCGCATCGTGCAGGCCAGCAGCACCGCCGCCGACCTGCTCGGCGTGCCGATGGATGCCCTGCTGGGCACGCCGTACACCCAGGTGCTGGAACTGCCCGAGGCGCAACCATTGGCAGTGGACGATCAACCGCAGCACCTGCTGCACGCCGATGTGCGCTTCCCGCAGCGCAGCGCGCCGACCGATCATCCCTGGGTCGCCGCCTGGCATCTGTATCCGGAGCAATGGTTGATCGAAATCGAGCCGCGCGACGCGCGCCTGATGGATGTCACCCTGCGCGAAGCGCTGCCGCTGTTGCGCAGCATCGAGCGCGATGCGGGCATCGACGAAGCGGCGGTGCGCGCGGCCAAGGGGCTGCGCAGCATGATCGGCTTCGACCGCGTGATGGTGTATCGCTTCGACGAAGAGTGGAATGGCGACGTCATCGCCGAAGCACGCCAGCCCGAACTGGAGGCCTATCTGGGCCTGCATTACCCGGCCAGCGATATCCCGGCGCAGGCACGCGCGCTATACCTGCGCAACCGCGTGCGCCAGATCGCCGATGTGCGGTACCAGCCGTCGCCGATCCAGCCCACCTTGCATCCGCGCCTGGGCACGCCGGTGGATCTGAGCGATGTCAGCCTGCGCAGCGTCTCGCCGGTGCATCTGGAATACCTGGCCAACATGGGCGTCAGCGCCACCCTGGTGTCCTCGATCGTGGTCAACGATGCGCTGTGGGGGCTGATTTCCTGTCACCACTACAGCCCGCACTTCACCAGCCATGCCATGCGCGATGCCACCGATGCGGTGACCCGCGCGCTGGCCGGGCGCATCGGCGCGCTGCAGGCGGTGGGGCGAGCGCGGCTGGAGTCGGTGCTGCTGACCATCCGCGAAAAATTGATCACCGACTTCAACGACGCCGAGCACCTGACCGTGGACATGCTCGCCGACATGGCCCCGGACCTGATGGACGTGGTCGACGCCGATGGCGTGGCAATCTTCCATGGCAATGAAATCAGCCGTCATGGCAGCGTGCCGGATGCAGAGGCGTTGCGCCGCATCCGCGAACATCTCGAATCCGAACACCACGACGCCCTGCGCGAGGATGCGGTCGGCGCCCTGCATGTGGACGCCATCGGCGAGGTGTTCCCGGAGTTGGCCGACCTCGCGCCGCTGGCAGCCGGCTTCATCTTCGTGCCGCTGATGCCGCAATCGCGTAGCGCCCTGTTGTGGACCCGCCGCGAGCAGGTGCAGCAGGTCAAATGGGCCGGCAACCCGCAGCTGGCCAAGCTGCAGGACATCCCCAATTCGCGGCTGTCGCCGCGGAAGAGTTTCGATCTGTGGCAGCAGACCGTGCGCGGCCGCGCACGGCGTTGGTCGCCGCTGCATCTGGAATCGGCGCGCAGCCTGCGCGTGCTGATCGAACTGATGGAACGCAAGCGCTTCCAGCAGGACTTCACCCTGCTCGAAGCCTCGCTGTCGCGGCTGCGCGACGGGGTGGCCATTATCGAACGCGGTGCCAAGGGCGCCGCGCACCGGCTGATGTTCGTCAACCCGGCGTTCGCCGAACTCAGCCAGACCGAAGTGGCCGACTTGATCGGTTGCGACATCCTTGCCCTGCTGGACGACGATGCCGCCCGTGGCAAGGTCGAACTGCTCGAAGAGGCGCTGCGCCTGGGCCGCGCCGCCTATGTCACCTTGCCACTGCGCACCCGTGATGGCGCACCGGTGTATCGCCAGTTCCATCTCGAACCCCTGCCCAGCCCCAGCAGCATCACCGCGCACTGGCTGCTGCAGTTGCGCGACCCGGAGTAGGAGCTAAGAGCGCTGCGATCAACCCGGCATGGCCAGCGCATGCGCCTGCCGCACCTCTCGCTCCATCAGCGGGCACGCGTGCTAAGGCGCTGCTTTCGTCGGCAATGCCAGCAATGTGATCGTTCCGGCCACCAAGCCCCAGAACGCCGCGCCGATCCCGCCCAGCGTCAGCCCGGAGGCGGTGACCAGAAAGGTGATCAACGCCGCTTCGCGCTCGCTGTCCTCGCGCAGTGCCGCCGCCAGGCTGTTGCCGATCGTGCCTAACAGCGCGATCCCGGCAATCGCCATCACCAGTTCACGAGGGAAGGCCGCAAACACCGCTGCCACGGTCGCACCGAACAATCCCACCACCAGGTAGAACACGCCCGCGCTGACCGCAGCGGTGTAGCGCCGCGCCGGATCTTCGTGCGCTTCGCGGCCCATGCAGATCGCGGCAGTAATCGCCGCCAGATTCAGTGCAAAGCCACCGAACGGCGCCAGCATTGCATTGACCGCACCGATCCAGCCGACCGTCGGTGAGATCGGCACCGCATAGCCGGACGCCCGGATCACCGCCACGCCCGGCACGTTCTGCGAGGCCATGGTCACCACGAACAACGGAATCGCCAGGCCGAACAGCGCCGCCCACGATAGCGACGGCACCACCAGCACCGGGTGGGCCAGTTCCAGGTGTACGGCCCCCAACCGCAGCAGTCCGCCGCTGGCGGCGATCGCAAGACCCACCAACAAGGTCGCAATCACCGCATAGCGTGCAAACCAGCGCCGCCCGCTCAGATAGGTCGCCAACATCGCCAGCGCCAGCAACACCTGGCTCTGCATGCCCACAAAGATGTCCAGGCCGAAGCGCAACAGCACGCCGGCCAGCATCCCGGAGGCAAGTGAGATCGGAACCCGCCGGATCGCCCGTTCGAATAATCCCGAAAACCCGGCCACCATCCCCAATACCGCGGCCACCACAAACGCACCGACCGCCTCGCGTAATGGCACCCCGGCCGCACTGCCGATCAGCATCGCCGCACCCGGCGTGGACCAGGCCGTGACCACCGGCGCGCGGTAGCGCAGCGACAGGCCGATACACGTCACGCCCATGCCGATGCCCAGCGCCCACATCCACGACGCAAGCTGTGCCTGGTCGGCGCCCAGATGGCGCGCTGCCTCGAACACGATCACCGCAGAGCTGGCGAACCCCACCAGCACGGTGACAAAGCCGGCGGCCATCGCAGGCAGGGATAGATCGCGAAGCAGATTGCGGGAGGCGGGCATGAGGGCGCTCTCTGTCTAGATATCTGCATTTTCATCGAGCCAACCAGCGACCGATACCGCAGCGTTACGCCTCTGATGTCGATCAGTGAGCTTGCAGCCCGCACGCGTAGAGTGCGCAGCGCGTGCCGTACCCGCGTGCCGCACCTGTGTGGATAGGTCGATGTCATGCCAATGTCAAAAAGTGCTTGCACTTCTGCGTGGTCTCGATAAACTGCGCGGCCTCGCTCAGGACGGCGGCGCTTCTCGAAGCATCGCAACAACGAACGAGTCGAAAACATCACAAGGTGTTGACGAAACGAAAAA